>NZ_DATJIY010000167.1:0-17986 GCF_035492835.1 Dinghuibacter sp. | reverse complement strand
GGCCGGCCCGCGACGCCGCGCTTGGTCGTGACCAGGAGCACCCCGTTGGCACCCTTGATCCCGTAGATCGCGGTAGAGGAGGCATCCTTCAGGATGGTGATGCTTTCGATTTCGTTGACGTTGATCTGCGAGAGCTGGTCGTAGTCATATTCGATGTCGTCGACCAGGATGAGCGGCGTGCTGCCCGAGGAGTTGAGGGAATTGACCCCGCGGATAAAAAAGTCGGACGCGTCGTGACCGGGCTGACCCGAACGCTGCACGGCCACGAAACCGGGCAGACGGCCCGCCAGGGCGTTCTGCACGCTGGACGTGGGTATATCCTCGATTTCCTTGGCGTTGATCGAGCTCACGGCGCCGGTCATGGTCGTGCGGGGCTTGGCCTGGCCAAAACCCGTGACGGTGACCTCGTCCATGCTGGAGGTATTTTGTTCCAGCTTTACGTCTATGTTGTCGGAACCCCTTTTTATGGCCACCTCCTGCTTCACATAGTTGACGTAGCTGATGACCAGCTTCCCCGCGGCGCCCTTCAGGACGATCCGGAACTCCCCCTTGTTGTTGGTGGGGACGGAGTTTTTGGTGCCGGCCTCGGTGACCGTGGCGCCCGACAACGGGCCGTACTGGTCCCGGACGGTCCCGGTGATGACCCGGCCCTGGGCCAGGACGGCCTGGACGTCTAAGACGAGCGCCAGGATACAAACATATAGCAGCAGCTTTCTCATTACCAGTTGGGGTTTTGTTTCATTTGAGGATTCTTGACCACTTCGCCATAGGGGATGGGATAGAAATACATCTGGGGGTCCTTAAACGCGGTCGTCAGGACGTTGATACGGTTATAGGTCAGACCGGTGCCGAATTGCTGGATATCTACCCCTTGTACCGGGGAGCTGTTATACGCCTGGGCGGCGATCTTCCACCGGCGAATGTCCCAGTACCGGTGCTCCTCGAAGGCAAGCTCGATACGTCTTTCATTCTGGATGGCGGCCCGCATGTCCGCCTGGTCCATACCCGCCGCCAGACCATACATCCCGTCGGTGCCGGGGTCTATACCGGCGCGTTTGCGCAGCGAATCCAGGACGCCGTAGACCGCGATGGTCGGACCGGACGCCTCGTTTGTCGCTTCGGCGTAGTCCAGCAGGATCTCGGCGTACCGGCAATACGGGAAGTCGTGGATGGTATTGGAATAGACGGGAGGGCTGCTGCTGACACTTTCGAAGGGCCCCATGAATTTACGCATGTAGTAACCCGTCTTGGTTTCGGCGGACGTGCCGCCGGGTTTGTCGAGACCGCCGTCATACGTCTGCACGGCCCGGTTCAGCCAGAGGTGGCCGTTGTAGAATATCGTCGCCGCCAACCGGGGATCGCGGTTGTCATAGGGGTTCAGGGGATTATAGCCCGAAGCGGGGTTGGTGATCGCCAGGCCGTTGGACATGGGGAAGGCGTCCACGAGCGCCTGGCTCGGGCTGGTTTGACCGCCGCCACCCGCGGAACCGTATCCGACCGGAGAGTTTTTGGTTTCGATGCTTTCGCTCGCCCCGCTTTGCACCCACAAGATGACCTCGGGGTTGCTGCCGACGGGTATCGCCTGCGTGGTAAAGGCGTCATAAAACGACGGGGTGAGCTTGAACACTCCGAGGTTCATGATGTCCTGGGCAGCCTGGGCGGCCGCCTGCCACCGGGTGGCGTCGAAACTGGGGTAACCGGTGAGCGGGTCGGAGCCGTCGATGTTACCGCCGTTGTACAGGGGGCTTGCCGCGAGCAGCAATGTTTGCGTCTTAAGCGCCATCGCCGCTTCCCTGGTGATGCGTCCATAGTTGCCCGCGTCCACGCCCATGGCGGTCCGGAGACTGTCCTTGATGTTGTTGCACTCCGAGACGATATAGTTGACGCAATCCGAAAAGGAGTTCCTGGGCAACTGAACGTTGTCGGTGATGCTGAACAGGGTGTCGCCCACCAGGGGGACGCCCCCGTATCGCTGGAGCAGCCGGTAGTACGTAAAGGCCCGCAGGAACCGGGCCTCCGAACGCAGCGCGCCGATGGCCTTTCTTCCGTCCGGAAGTAACAAGATGAGGGGGACCCGGTATATGTATTTGATAAATACGTTACAGTCCCGGATGACGTTGTAGTTATAGGCCCAGTCGTCGTCGGCGTTCGGGGACGCCGCGGTGTACTGACCCGTCGCGATCATCTGGACGGCGGATACCGTATTGGAGCTGGAAACGGCGTCGTCCGACGCGGCGTCGAGGTAGTCGCCGGTGATACGGTTGTGTCCGCTAGGCAGCGCTTCGAGATAGCAGTTGGACAGGTATAAGATCGCCTGCTGGCCGGACGAATCCTGCGTATTAAAGACGTCGTCGAGGGTCGCCTGCTGGCCCAGGGGCACCGATTCATAGTTCTTCTGGCAGGCAGACATCACGCCTATACACAAACCGAGGATAAGACAATATTTGCGCATCGTCGTTAGAATTTAAGGTTGATCCCCAGGTTCAACACGCGTTGCAGGGGATAGCTTGGTAAGGACACTTCGGGATCGATCCCCTTGAAGGCTTCGTGCGTGAACAGGTTCTGGGCGCTCCCGAATATCTTGATACCGCCGATCTTGGCCCGCCGGAGCAGGCTGTAGGGCAGGTTGTAGGCGATGCTGAGGGTTTTCAACCGCCAGTAGTCGCCGTTGTGGTTCAGGTAGGACGAAGGAACATAGCTGGGGTAACCGGGGTTATAGTTATAGTTGTTACCACCCGCCGTCAGCCTCGGCGACGTCGCGACGGCCGCGTTCTCCGGTATCCAGCGGCCGAGTATCTGCTGATAGGCCTGGGAATACTGGTTGTTCTGGGAGAGAAATCCCTCATAGATGTAGGCGTTGTTTTCCAGCTCCTCGCGGTTGGTCACCCCCTGGATCAGGGCGCTGCATTCGAACCCCATATATTCAAAGCCAAGCGTCAGCCCGTAGTAGATCAGCGGGCGACCCTTGCCGATCGGGGCGATGTCGAACTGGCTGATGATCCCGTCGCCGTTGAGGTCCTTGTATTTGATGTCCCCGGCTTTGGGGGTATATCCCGGGAGCGTGGGGCCGGCGGCTGCCGCCGCACCGCTCTGGTAGAGACCGTCGGCCTGGTACCCGAAGAGCTGGCCGACCGGGCGACCGGTCCGTACGTTCCAGGCGTTTTGTTCATATTGCTCCTGCATATACAGGACCTTTGACTGTTGTACGGAGGCGTTACCGGTGACAAAATAGTTGACGTTGCCGGCGTGGTTCTGGTAGGTCAGCGAGACCTCGGCCCCCTGGTAAAGGTCCTTGCCGATGTTCTCATACGGGTATTGGATACCGACGATCGCGATGTTGTCGCCCCGTTGCTGCATGACGTCGTAGTAGCGTTCGTGGTAGTAGTCCCCGGTAAACAACAGCGTGTTGTGGAGGAAGGCCACGTCCACGCCCCCATCGAATTTATCCGCCTTTTCCCAGGTGGCGTTGGAGTTGGGGAGGAACTGGCTGCCATTGGTCCCGTCTTCCGCCCAGGAATTGACCTGGCCGCTGGTGTACGAGCTTCCGATCGAATAGGTCCCGGCGACGTTCTGGAAATGCTCGCGCCAGATATAGTAGCCATAGTTGTCGACGTTGGCGTTCCCCGTGAGACCGTAGGTCGCACGCATCTTGAAGTGGTCGACCCAGGGGAAGAGCTGTTGGAAGAAGCGCTCCCTGGTGACGTCCCAGCCGAGACCGCCGGCATAAAAGAAGCCGTATTGGTGACCGGGGGCGTAGCGGCTGTATCCGCTGTAGTTGGCGGCACCTTCGACAAAGTATTTTTGTTGGTAGTTGTAGGATGCCTTGCCCGCGAAATTGGTCAATTGCGACGGCAGGTCGTAGTTGAAGAGCTGGCGTTTCTGGTCGGCCATGATTTCCGCGCTGACGCCACTGGCGCCAAAGGTCCGGTCATACCCGGCGGACAACCGGAAGTAGCGGTAGCGGGCCCACGCGGTCTGTCCGAACGTGTTGTTCTGAGCGATCGAGCTGCCAAACCCGTTGTAGGCCGTATCACTGCCGGGGGCGGCTTTCATCGTGTATACCTTTGTCTGGTAGCTGCGGTTGATCAGGGTCTGGGACTCCACGGACACGTTGCCGCTGGCATTCACCCAAAGACCCTTGGTCACCATGTCCAGCTTGTATTTCAGGTTGAGGTTCGTGAGGACGTCGCGGAGGTGTGATTGCTCGTAGCCCGACGCCGTGACCATGGCCAGGAGGTTCTCGGTGTAGAATTGGTTGCCGCCAAATGACCCGTTGGGGTTATACACCGGGTAGGCGTTGTTGGGCGTGCTGAGCAACGCGGACAGGATGCCGGATGTTCCGTTCCCAAAGGCCGGCGAGGTACCGCCGTTGCTGCCCCCGGGCTGGGTCGCGTCCTGAAGACGGCCAAAGAGTTGCAGCTGGACCTCGAAATTCTTGTTGACATTGACATCGATCTTGGAATCGACCGCGTAGCGTTGGATCTCCGCGTTGGTGTTAAAGTCGTTGGACGGGGACGAGACAAACATCCCCTGCTGGTCCATATAGCTGAGGTTTAAAACATATTTGGCGATGTTCGAGCCACCCGCCGCGTTGATGTTGATCCGGCTGAGGAGCGGATTCTTCTTGATGATGGTGTTGTACCAGTTTACGTCGGGGTGGCCGTAGGGATCGGTGTGGTTCCGGTAGGCGGCGAAGTCCGCCTGGGAATAGGCGACCGGTTTGCCATCGTTCAACAGCGCCTCGTTGAGGAGATAGGCATACTGGTAAGCGGGCAACGGGGTGGGCAGACCGAGGGACGTCTGCGCACCCGACTCTGCGGTGATGTCCAGGTGCGTGGGACCGGACATCGGCTCCTTGGTCGTGATGATCAGCGCGCCCCTGGAGCTGTTCTGACCCAGGAAGATGTTGGACAGCGGGTCCTTCAGGATGGAAATCGATTCGATCGTCCGCGGGTCGATGGAATACAATTCCCGCTGGACGCCGTCGACGATGGCGATGGGGTTTTGCGAGGCGCTTTGTCCGTGTCCCCGGAGCGTGACGGAGAATTCCGAGTTGTCGGTCGGTCCCGTACCGCTGGCGTTGTTGGGTACGAAGGTGCCAAGGAAGATGTTGTTTTGCGTGAGCGAAGCCGAATTAAACGAAGGAAAACCGGCCGTCTGGTTCACGTCGAGCCCCGCCAGTCTTCCCGGTAAGGCATACAGGATCGAAGACGCGGGCGTCTCCCCTATCTCGTGGGATCCCACGGTCGAGATCGACCCCAGGAAGGAGGCCTTTGACGCCTGTTCGTACAGGACGTTCACTTTATCGGACGCCGTTGCCGGCAACGCGACGGTATCCGCGGCCAGGGCGGCCCCGATCGGCGCTTGTTGCGTGATGAGGAAGCGTTCGTTGAGCCGGATGTGTACCTCCGTCGACCGCACCCGGACCTGCGCGAAGTCAAACCGGGGGTGTTGGAAGGTCAGGGTCGATCCGGGCCCGGCGTCGATGTGGAACACGCCGTCTTCTCCGGAAACGGTTGCCGTCTTTTGACCCTTGACGGTGACGAGCACGCCTGCCAGCGGATGACCGTAGTTGTCCGTTACGGTGCCGCTCACCGCGGGTTTACCGCCGCCAGCCAGGACGGCCCTGCAAGACAGCAGGAGGATAAGCAATAGTATGGGGAGTCTGGGTGAGCGCATATCATTGGCAGTTGAAGATGAATGTAAAAGCGGTGTCGGTACCGCCACCGTAGCCTACTTTGTTGCCGCCGGCGGCGTCGGTGAAGAAGTAGTGCAGGCTGTCGAGCGTTTTCCCGGCGGGGAGGTTGAAGAAGCCCCGGGGCCAGATGTCGATCTGCCATTGGCCGGCGCCCTGCGACACCAGCTGGGTCTTGGAGGTCTGCTGGCAGACCTGGATGCTGTCCCCCGCATTGGTGTAGCCCGTCGCGCACAGGTAAACGCTGGTGGCGTTAGAAAGCCCGTTGCTGACCAGGGTCGAATTGAATGGTAGGGCGATGATGTCGTTGTCGAGGGCGGTGGAGGGCGTTACGACCGACAGCTGGGGATGGATGAAGTCGACCAGCGTACCCGGTCCATATACCCGTATGGGGGTCGACGGGATATAGGCGCTATAGTACGACGTGGGCGGCCAGTTGCTAAACACCGTGCTGTGGAGGCCATCGTTGCTTTCCGCCAGGCAATATTCCATGTTGAACCAGAGGTTCGTCTGTCCGACGGGTATCTGGATATTGACGGTGACGGTGTAGTCGGTATTGTCCGAGGTCGGGTAGGCCTGGTCGGAATAAAAGGCGACCCATTCGTACTCCGGGATGAGGTTGCCCGCGTGCCCGAGGGTATTCATCAGGTCCGTTTGCCAGCTGAGGCCGTTGCCATTGGGCGCGGGTTGCGACGTAGGTATGGAGGACATGCCCTGCGGACCGTTGGAGATGTTGCTGGTGAAGGTCACCTTGGCGTTGGCGGCGGCATTCCACACCTTGGGGACCAGGAAGCCCACCATCAGGTTGGCCGTCGGGTTCGAGTTGGTGGAAATGGTACCCGTAAGGGTGACGTTCAGCACGTCGCCCGCGTTGACGCTCGCGGGCTGGGTCACGGTGTTGATCGTGACGGAACAGGCGACGATCACCAGGATGGCCACCGTTCCGCCGATCTTCCACAAAAGGTTCCAGCGTTTTCTGCTAATCTTGAGTGTCATGGTGAAGCGGGTTTATTGGGTGACCGGTTGGAGGGTGTATTTATACGTATTGGCCGTGCAGCCCGGGCTGAACGTAAGGATCATGTTCCTCAGGCCGTTCACCACGGGGAAGCTCAGCGAAGATTCGACGCCGCTGGCGCTGTCGGCGGGCGTGAGCGTGATGGAAAACGGGTACTGCGGGTCGTCGACCTTCCACTTCCCGTTGTGCGCCACCATGAAGGGGAGCAGGCTGTCGATCATATAGGCGCTGTCCGTGAAAATGATCCGGAATTTCGTGAAGTCGAAATAGTGCAGAAGGTCCGTACCGTTCTCGGTGGCATCGACGATCTGCCAGGTACCGGTGATCTTCTTGGCCGGCTCCGACGCCACCTTGAGGTTGCTCTCGACCTTGCAGGCAGCCACCAGCAACAGGAGCATGGCGGCTTTGAGAATTTTGTTCATATCGGCAAGTTATCGTTTTAGTAAAGGGGGTTCTGTTGGAGCATCGGCAATTTGGCGATCTCCGACAAGGGGATCGGCCAGAGGTACATCGCCTTGGAGAAGTGATGCTGCCGTACGTTGAATTCTTTATAAACCGTCCCCGCCGTGCTCCGGTCGACCTCCATGCCGTGCATCATCTGGTTGTCGGTCGAGTCCGCAATCATCCAACGGCGGACGTCGAAGAAACGGTTCCCCTCGAAGGCCAGCTCGAGCCGGCGTTCGTTCTGGATGGCCCGGCGCATCTGGTCCTGGGTGAGGTTGGGATCGAGCTGGTAGGGTCGCAATCCGGCGCGATAGCGCACGGCTTCCACGGCTTGGTGGACGGTAGCCACCGGTCCTTGTGACTCGTTGGTCGCCTCGGCGTAGTTGAGGAGTATCTCGGCGTAGCGGATGAGCGGCAGACAACGGTTGGTTTCCGGGATGTTGTTCTGGATCACCGTCGGGTCGATCATCTTATTGATATAATAGCCGGTCGCCGTGCCCTGGTAGACCGCATCCTGGCTGGAGGCTACCGGAGGGGTGACGTTGGCATTGAGGTATATAGCCAGCGGCGTCGGCGCGTTGGAACCCACCGTCGGACGCAGCGTACTGTCGTGCATGAAGGTGTAGCTCAGGCGCGGGTCCCGGTTCTTGTAAGGGTTGTTGGGATCGTAGCCCGAATTCGGGTCGGTGATGGCCAGGCCGTTGCTCATGGGGAAAGCCTCCAGGAGGTCCTCGTAGGGGTGGGGACCACCCGAGCCACCCCGTGAAGGCGCATCCCAGATGTGCTCCAGGTAGCGGTTGGGGTCCATCATGTGCGGCAGGATGTATTCGGTGTTATAGCGCTGCAGGAAGACCTCGTCAAACCCCAGTCCCAATTGCGTCGGATCGGTGGTGGTATCTTCGTAAAGGCTGTAGGCGCCCGAGGTAATCACCGCCTGGGCGGCGTTTGCGGCCAGGACCCAGCGGTTGGGGTCGGCGTCGGGATAGGCTACGATCGAATCGAGCGCCGTTCCCTGGCCGATACCGCCGTTCTGGAACAGCGGGCTGGCGGCGTAAAGGTACAACCGCGACTTGAGCGCCATACAAGCGCCCTTGCTGGCCCGGCCGTAGTTCGAGCCCGACTGGGTGAGGGGCAGGACCAGCGCCGCGGAGTCGCACTCGGAGGCAATATAGTTGACACACGCCCGGAAGCTGCTCCGGACCGCGGTGGGCTCGGACGCGTTCGCATACACCGTATCGCCGATCAAGGGTATACCCCCGTAGTGCTCCAGCAGGATAAAATAGTACCAGGCCCGCATAAAGCGCGCCTCGGCCTTGGTCTCTGCCTTCAACTGGCTGTTGAAGGGGATGATGTTCAAATGCTGGAGGTACTGGTTGGCCGCGCGGATCATCCCGTAGGACGTCGCCCAGGCGTCGATGGGCACCACCGTGGGGGTCACCGTACCCAGCGCGAACATCGTAAAACCGTTGGAGCTGGAGGCGTTGGGGCCTTCCGCTTCGTCACAGGCGGCCTCGAGCCCGGCCGCGAAGGCGCCCCCGTTGAAGCGCAGGGGGTCCGTGGCAAAGCCGATGTTGACGTAAAGATTGTTGAGGAACTCCATCGCATAGGTACTGTCCGTGAAAACCTTGGTCGAATCCAGGCTGGACGTCTGCGTAGAGCTGAGGTAGCCGTTCTTTTTACAAGCTTCCGTGGTCAGGAGCAGGGCGAGTACCGCAAATGGCATCGCCAGTAGCGCACTATTTTTTCTCATAAGAAATTTAAAAAAAGAAAATGCCTATCCGGTCGGGTAATCTGCCGCACCGGTCAATAGATAAAGGGGTTGAAAAAAGAAGACTAGGGAGATGAATAATGTGGGATCAATTCCTTCATATGCAGCAATAGTTAAGTGGGTAAAATGCAACCTTTCCGGCCTAAAAGTAGAACTAAAAAACGTTTTAGCAAAGATTTTAGGCACTTTTTTGCCATAATATCAAATATTTTTTGCAAAATAGTGCCGCCAAATATTTGCTCCTTCATTTCCCTCATCTACCAAATTGCTTCTTTTATGAAAAAAATCATCTACGTTCTGCTGGGACTGCTTATGCTGGTCCCCGCATTTGCCGAATCATCCGCCAAACACACCGTCAAAGCCGCCACCGCAACCGCAACGGTGTCGGAAATCGCCTTTGCTTTTACATATACGTCGGCGGGCAGCCCCAACTATTACAACGTCACCATCGGCTGCTACGTCATAGATTTAAACCTGCTTACCGTCACGGAAGTACCCGCTGCCAATAGTTTCTCGATCAGCATCCTCGGTGGACCGCTGGCCGGGAATACGATAAACTGGCCGGCAAACCAAATGTCATTTGGCATTAACGGTCTGTATTTTCCGTTGCAACCCGGCAGCCAGTCGGCCAATGTGTTTCCGGCGTCTGTCGGGGGCATCCCGGTCCTTCAGGGTGTCTTCCTGCTCTCGGATCTGCTGCCGTAAGGGCGGATCTGCGCTCATAACTGAATAGAAAACGGGAGCAAATATTTGGCCTTATATTCGTCCACCCATGTACCCCACCATTTCTTATTTGCTCCATGACCTGACGGGGCTGGACATACACGTGCCGCTGCCCACGTTCGGTTTTGTGATGGCCCTTTCTTTCTGGGCCGCCTACTGGGTCTTTACGCTCGGGTTCAAACGCGTCATGGGGCCTGCGTACCCCGTGCGCCGTCTGATGGACATCCTGTTGCTGAGCTGCGGCATCATCGGCTTTGCCGGGGCCGTGCTCCTGGCCGCCATCGAAGCCCCGGACGGATTCGGCTACAACGGCCTGAATTATTACGGCGGATTGATCTTTGGCGCCGTGACCTACCTCGTCATCACCCGCCGCAAGGGCATCCCCCTGATCGTGGCGGCCGATGTGGGAAGCCCGGGAATGATGCTGGCCTATGCGATAGGCCGGATCGGGTGTCAGCTGTCGGGTGACGGCGACTGGGGTATCGTCAATCTGTCGCCCACGCCGCGCTGGCTGCCGGTCTGGGCCTGGGCCGAACGCTACCCGCACAACGTCCTTCGCCAGGGGCAGTATATCCCGGGGTGCGGCGGCAGCTATTGTTCGGAGCTGCCGCAACCGGTCTTCCCGACGCCCTTGTACGAGACCATTGTATGTCTTTTACTGTTCTGGGCGCTATGGCGGTTGCGGCGTCACGTACGTCCGGGCTTCGTTTTTGCCACCTACCTGGTGTCGGCGGGTCTGGAGCGGTTCCTGATCGAACTTATCCGCATCAATCCGCGGCACTTTTTTGCCGGTTTATCGCTCACCCAGGCGCAATGGATATCACTGGGACTGATAACCGTGGGAATTTTTGTATTTTTATACCTCATTTACTATCAAAGCTTGCAAAAAAGTGCCATACCATGTCGAGATCGATCCTGAAGGAACGCCCACCTCTAACCAAGTCGGACTGCTTTTCTTATTTTGCCCGCTATAAAACCGAATTCAACTTTCCCGTCCACTACCACGAAGAGTTTGAGCTGAATTTTATAGAGAATGGCGCGGGCGCGCGCAGGATCGTAGGCAGCAGCGTGGAAGACATCGACAGCGTGGAATTGGTACTCGTCGGCTCCAACATCCCCCACGCCTGGTTCACGCACCGGTGTACCAGCGGAGACATCCTGGAAATCACCATCCAATTTCATAAGGACCTCTTCCATGAGACGTTTTTAAAGCGGACCCAGCTCAATTTTTTAAGGACCATGTTCGAACGGTCCCTGCGGGGGATATCCTTCTCCCGTCGCACCATCGAACGCATCGCCCCCCGTATCAAGGAGCTCGGGCACAAAGAAGGCTTTGAGTCGGTGATGGAGCTGATGGGGATCCTCCACGAGCTGTCGGTTTCGCCCGACGCCCGGACGTTGTCGGAGGACGTCAACTATAATTCGGATCTGGTCTACACCGACGTCCGCCGCGTCGAGGTCGTGATCGACTTCATCAACGAGCACTTCAGCCGCACCATCCGGCTGGCCGAGGCCGCGGAGCTCGTCGACATGACCGAGACGGCCTTCAGCCGGTTTTTCAAAACCAAAACCGGTATCACCTTCGTAGACTACATCAACGACATCCGCATCGGGCACGCCTCCCGGATGCTCATCGACACCAATACGCCCATCGCGGAGATCGCGTCTGACTGCGGGTTTACGTCGATCACCAATTTTAACCGGCTTTTCAAGAAGCGGAAGGGCATCGTGCCGAAGGACTTCCGCGAGAAGCACGGGACGCCGGACAGGAAAATTTTCGTCTAAACATGAGGAATATCTATACCAGCCTTCTAATGATGGCCATGACACTTTGCGCCGCTGCCCAGGAAAAACCGATCGCGCTCTACCCTGCCGGCGTGCCCAATGCCAAACCGGCGCCCGCGGGCTATGCCGAAACGAACAACAACGGATGGATATACAAGGTCACGGACCCCAGGCTGCTCCCGTTCTTTCCCGAACCCGGTAAAGCGACCGGCGCCGCCGTCGTGATTTGCCCCGGCGGGGCGTATGGCGGACTGGCGTCGACCTATGAGGGAATCGACGTCGCCCGGGCCTTTGCACGGGTGGGTGTCACCGCCTTCGTGCTGATATACCGCCTGCCCAGCGACGACATCATGACAGACAAGTCGATCGGCCCGCTGCAGGACGCGCAGACGGCCATCCTCACCGTCCGGCATCACGCGGCGGAGTGGCATATCGATCCGTCGAAGATCGGGATCATGGGCTTTTCCGCGGGGGGCCACCTGGCTGCGACCGAAGGCACGCACTTTGACAAGCCGGTGATTTCCGTTCCCGCCGGTGTTAGCGTGCGGCCGGATTTTATGTTGCTGATCTATCCCGTCATCACGTTTGGCAAGTTTACACACGCCGGTTCGCGTGAGAACCTGATCGGCAAGAACCCTGCCGAAGCGCAGGTCGACCTGTACTCCAACGAAAAACAGGTGACCGACGCGACGCCACCCACGTTCCTGGTCCAGGCGGAGGATGATGGTACCGTGCCGGTGCAGAACAGCCTGATGTTTTACGACGCGTTGCTGGAACACAAGATACACGCGGAGATGCACCTGTTTCAGGAAGGCGGCCACGGCTTTGGGATGAACAACCCGAAGACCTCCGAAAAATGGATGGATTGGGCCCTTGCCTGGATGACGGAGAACGGGTTTATGCACCGGTAGCCTATCGGGCTATGGCGATCTTGACCTTTTGGGTCTTTAGCTTTTGATCCTTGATCAGGTGGAGGACGTGGTTTACCGTTGACTTCCGTATGGCGACAAAGGCGGAAAAGTCCTTGACCTCGATGAGCCCGATGTCGTCTTTTTTCAACTGACCCTTATTGGTAAAGAAACCGACGATGTCGACCTTGTTGACCTTGTCCTTTTTGCCGGCGGCGATAAACAGCGTCGTCCACTGCGGCGGGGGCGGCAGGGTCTCTGTCGCGGGCAGGTCGATTGTCCCCGGTTGGCCGGGTATATATGGCGGAAGCGTCTCGTCGGGGCCAAGGAGGAGGATGGCGGTGCCGCTGGCGTCCATGCGGGCAGTCCTGCCATTGCGGTGGATAAAGACTTCTTCGGTGGCGGGCAGGTGATAATGGATGATGTAACGGATATTGGGTACGTCCAGACCGCGGGAGGCAAGGTCGGTGGTGACCAGGGTATTGACGCTGTGGTTGCGGAATTTGGCCAGGGCTACCTCGCGTTCGGGTTGTTCGAGGGCGCCGTGGTAAAAGACGTTGGGTAGGCCTTTGTCCTTTAAAAAGGCGCTGGTACGCTCTACGGAATCGCGATGGTTACAGAAAACGACGGTGGAGCGGCCGCCGATACGGCAGAGGAGGCGGAAAAGCGTTTCCAGCTTATCGTTGTCGGGACTTTGGACCACTTCGAGGGCCAGGCTTTCTTTGGGTTTGCCGCTGAGGAAGTCCAGGGTTTGAGGGTTGTGAAGCCCCACAAACGCGGGAATGTCCACGCCCGGAGTGGCGGAAGTGAGGATTCGTTTATGTAGGGATTTCAGGTTGTCGATAAGGAATATCATCTCCTCCTGGAACCCCAATTCCAGCGATTTGTCGAACTCGTCCAGGACCAGGGTGTGGATGGTTTCGGGGTGTATATTCCCCCTGCGCAGGTGGTCCCCCAGGCGTCCGGGGGTCCCGATGATGAGGGCCGGGGCCTCGAGGAGGTTGTTCTCTTCGGTTTCCCGTTTGTGACCGCCATAGCAACAGGTCACCTTGAGACCGGTCCCCATTTTCCGGAAGACCTGCTCTATCTGGAGCGCCAGCTCCCGCGAAGGCACGACGACCAATGCCTGGGTTGTGGGGACGTCCTCGTCCATCGTCTCCAGCAACGGTAACAGGAACGCCAGCGTCTTCCCCGAACCGGTGTCCGACAGCAAGACGAGGTCTCCTTCCTGCCGCGCGGCTTCCAGGGCCGCGGTTTGCATGTCATTGAGGGCATCGATATTGAGCGGGGAAAGGAGCCTTTCGAGCGTACGCGGGGTCATTACCATTTCGCAAAGGTACGAAAAGGCGCGCCGAAGTCATATATTCCCGATCCAACCTGCCGCACGGCTCCCGGCAGGACGATCGTCGCCGTCGTATTCACCGGTATCTCCACGTGCAAGCTGAAGCGCCGGCCATCCACATGCCATCGCGAGCGTATGGTCCCATACGGGCACTCATAGCGGACGTCCGCGGAGGACAAGCCGTCCAGACACACGGGGTCTATGATGATCTTCTTGTACGCGATGGACCCAGGCGCCTGTCGTATCCCGCCTATCCCTTCGTACAGCCATTCCATCAGGTGTCCCAGCATCAGGTGGTTGTTCGACACCTCCTTCAAGGCCGGCCAGGATTCCGTCAGGGACGTGGCGCCCCTGGCCAGTTGAAAGCCATACCCGGGGACGTCGCTTCGGTTATTCATCGCGTAGATCGTCCGATCCGCCTGGCCGTCGCTCAAAGCCCGGACCAGGAAATGAAAACCTACGTCTCCTGCCGTCAGCTTGTAGCCGGACAGCCGGATAGAATCGATCAGGTTCGAAAGCACCCCCGCGCGGTCCGCGCTATCCACCAACCCCACGCAAAGGGGAATGGCTATCGCCGTCTGGCTGCCGGTCGAATAGGTTTTTGTTTTATTATCGAAGAACCGTTCATTAAATGCCTTTCGTACCGCGGCGGCCAGTTGGGTATACCTTTCCACGTCAGCCATACGGTGTAACACGCCGGCAACCTTCGCCATCAGCGAAACGTCGTAGAAGTAGATCGCGGTTGCCGTCAGGGCTTTGGGCGTGAGCTGGGCCTCCCCCGGGAAATTCGGACCATAATCGTACCAGTCGCCCAGACCGTAGTCGAGGATATGGGCTTTTGACCGCTTGTCCAGGTAGTTCACATACCGTTGCATCATGCCATAAGCGGTAGCCAGGGTCTCCTCGTCGCCGTACCAGGAATACAATAACCAGGGCAGGATGACCGACGCGCTGCCCCATTCCGGGGAATCCCTGAAACCGCCATCGAATTGGGTGTACTCGGGGGCGATGTCGGGGACGAGGCCGCTGGCCAGTTGGGCGTCCATCATGTCGTGGACGATGCTCCGGTACAACAACGAGATGTCGTAATTGTATTGGATGGACGCGCCCATCAGGTAGTCCTGCTCCAGCCACCCGAGTTTTTCCCGGTGCGGGCAATCGGTAATGACGCTTTGCATATTGCTTTTGATCGCCCAACGGATCAGCTTATCGATGCGGTTGAACAGGTCGTTGGAGCAACGAAACGACCCGGTTGCCCGGGCTTCGTTCCGCGTATGGAGCATGGTCAGCTTTAGGGTATCCGTGCCCGTTACCGCCACGTACCTGAACCCGTAGTAGCTGAACCGGGGACGCCAGGTTTCCCATCCCTCTCCCTTTATGATATAGGTGAAGTAATAGGGCCCGCCGGAAGCCCGTTGGTTGGGACGACCGTCCTCGTCCACCAATTCCGAGGGTGTGAGCCGGACGGTGTCGCCCCTGCGCCCCTTTACTTTCAACTCCACGATTCCGGAGGCGTTCTGGCCGAAATCGTAGGAGCGGGTCGTTTTGTCGATGACCCGCGTGGTCTTGACATGCAGGGTCTCCGCCACCGTTACCGGGTTGTCGGTTTCGGGCGTCAGTTTCCCTTTTGGCGCCGTTACCGGCAGCGCTGGCTTCCAACCGTCCGCTTTGAACCCCGGGGACGCCCATCCGGGCTGGTCCAGCCGGGCATCGTAATCCTCGCCGCCATAGATGCTGGTAAAGGTTATCGGGCTGGGCGACGTTGTCCACGACCCGTCGGATAGGACAGATTCGGTAGCGCCATCGGTATAGGTGATCCTTAGAAGACAAATCATCCTCGGGCAACCAAAGTCGACCTCCAATTTATGGTACCGTTCCGGGCTTACGTTAAAAAAGCCGTTCCCGACGATCAGGCCAAGGGCGTTTCCTCCCTTTTTGACGAGCCCGGTCACGTCGTAGGTATTGTACAGACAGGTTTTGTTATAGTCGGTCCAGCCAGGCGACAGGAACCGGTTCCCGACTTTACGGCTATTCAGGTATAGTTCATACTGACCCAAACCGGTCGTAAACACCATGGCGCTTTTCACCGGCCGCTTGACCGTGAAATCCTTCCGAAAGAGCGGGATCACCGTCCTGCCGCGCGCCATGTCTTCATATCCTATCCAACTGGCGCCCTGCCAATCCGCCTCTGAAAATAGCCCGGTGGTAAAAGGAGCGATACGGCTCCATTTTGTCGCGGTCCCGTGGCCGTCCCATACGCGCACCCGCCAGTAATACGTGGTTCCCGGTTGTAAGAGGCGTCCCCTGTAGTACATATTGACGCTTCCGCTCCCGGCGGTCTTCCCGGAGTTCCATACGGTTTCATTTCCCGCCAACGCGGCCGGCGATGTGCCGATCACCAGCTGCCAGGCTGTTTGCACGCTGTTCCTTTCAGGGCTGGTCATTGTCCAGGCAAAGGGGATACCCGTCAGGGAGACGCCCGTGGGGGTGGGTTGCCCGGTGCAACGGGTGGTGGTGATGGTGATCGGAGAGGCGGGCGGCGCAGTGGCGGCGGATGTTTGGGCGGCGGCCAGCCCGATCAGCAAGAGGAGCTTCATGGGATGAAGATCGCCAAACATGGACAATTTTGGGTTTGCACGCATGAATATGTCAAATCCCGCAACGGTTGGGTCAAAGAGGTATATCCGGGCATAACTAATTCGTGGTCGTGCCGCTGACCTGCCGGCTGTTGACGCTTTCTCCTCCGTTGATGTGCCCGGTGGAAACGACGTAGTAGTAGGTGGTGTTGGGGCTGAGGCCGGTGTCGGTGTAAGTGCCGCCGCTCACGCCGGCGGCGATGGTGGTGTAGGGGCCGCCGTTGATGGTGGCGCGTTTCAGGTTGTAGCACGGAGCGTCGGTGACGGCGGACCAGTCGATCTTGATGGAGCTGGAGGACAGGACGTGCGGGGTGAGGCTGGAGGGTGCGGATAAAACGGAAGGTGTCGGGAGCGTGGTGGTGTAGGCAGTCTGGCCCTTGACCATGGCGGCGCCGTCTTTGGTCAGCCGGAGATAGAAGTCCGAGGAGCAGTGTACGCCGTCGGCGTCGAGGGTCAGGAAGTACTCGCCGGCGGGGATGGAGGAGGCGTCTTCGGCACAGTTGAGGATACCGGTGGCTTCGTTTTCTTCGTCAAACATCGAGATGTAGACGCTGGGAACACCGGCGGCGCGGACGCCGGCGAACTGAGTCCACATAAAGAGGCCATGGTTGCGCGGGATCTGGTTCTGGGGAGACTTGGCGCCGCCGTTGGTGTTGTAAAAGGCGGTACCGGGGTATACGTCGGCCTGGTAGTCGATCCCGTGGGCGGTACAGTAGGCCAGGTCGCTGGCATAGTCGGCTTCGAAGTTGGTGGCAGCGGTTTTGCCGACCATCCAGGGCATGATCATGTTACACAGGTTGTAGGCGGGCTGGTTTGCGGTGTCGGTGGCAAAGCCTTCGAGCGGGCCGCCGATGACGTAACAGCCTTGGTTTTTGAACCAGTTGATCGTATTCTCCCAGTCGGCGACGGCGCCGCGGCCGGACTTGCCGACGCCCCAGAGACAGACGACGGGTTTGCCGTTCTGGTGGGCGTAGGCGCTGGAGGACGTCAGGTGCTGGGCGCCCACTATGGTATTGGTCCAGTCGGATTCCACCGCGTCGGTGGCGCTGCAGTCGTACATGATATAGAACTTGCGGCCATAGGTTTGGGCGGCGAGCATCATTTTCGCATCCACCGAGTCGTGGAAATTCTTGACGGCGCCGGGGCTGGTATAGCTGCCAAAGCGCTGGAGGGCGATACAGTCGATCCCGTTCTGCTGCATCCAAAGACAGTGTACATTGGCAACCTGCTGGTCGTCGGCGCTATACATCTTCGCGGGCTGGCCGTTACCGAGGTTGCCCGTGAAGCCGGGTTGTTGTACGCCATCCTGATAAAACGGGTCGCCCGAATACGCGCGCGTATACTGCCGGATGTCCGGCCACGTCTCCATATTGGTGTGGCCCCAGGCATTGAGCGGGGAGCCGTCGCCGGCGGCGGAAAACCAGCCCTGGTAACCAACGGTGACCTTCCCGACGACGTCGCCGGGGGACGAGGCGTCAGATGTTGGCATTGGCAGGGAATCGGTGTGGTTGGGTTTGACGCAACCGGCGGCCATCAATACGGCCGAAGCGAAGAGGAACACATGGCAAAGCATAACGATTTGGTTTTTCCTGGAAAATACCGGCGCGGGGTAAAAAATATCTTAATAATTGATTAATTTAACCTTACAACCTCTGATATGTCTGACCGCC
>NZ_DATJIY010000166.1:0-4530 GCF_035492835.1 Dinghuibacter sp. | reverse complement strand
AACGATATGATGGAAAGGGCGGGGTTCGTGAATGTATACCGGCATTTGAGCCGCTACCCGACGGTCGATCCGGCGGAAGTGCGTGGGCTGGCGTTGCTTTCGAGCGAACCGTATCCGTTTAAGGATCGACACGCGGCGGAGTTGCCGGGGGCGACGGCGCGGCTGGTGGACGGGGAGATGTTCAGCTGGTACGGGAGCCGGTTGCGGCTGGCGCCGGAGTACTTCGGGAATCTGTATCTTAGCTTATGTACTTAAGCCCCGATACGGCGGTGGAGGCGGGTAAGCCTTCGCGGAAAAAGCCCTTCTTTCCGGTGCGGGAACCGCTGAGCGCTTATTTGCGTAAACACGGGCGGGACGTCAAGTTGCCGGTGGGCTATAAGGACCTGCTACACTTCCGGACAAGCATACCGTTAAAGGACAAACGCGGGAACGACACGCTGTGGGAGACGTGCTCCTACGACCTCCGCGAATGGGAGTTCCTGGCCGAAAAGCTGGTTTTTATCTATGCCATCCTCAAGACGGAAGGAGACCTCACCTTTGCGGGGCACCTCAACGTGGCGCGGATCGACTTTTGCCGGTTTGGAAATTCGCAACCGTTCCGGATACGCATCGTCAATAAGTACAACGACAACTACGACCACTACTATATCAAGGTGGCCGATGCATCGCGCGTCTATGGGCTGGAGCTGGAACATCTGCTGTCGCCGAACCGTATCACGTTTTTGGCCGATCGCCACACGCTGGTAGAAGAACACATCCCGGGCATACCGGGAGACGTTTTTGTGGAACAATATTTCCAGGACCCCTTTACGAACAAGATCCGGCTGGCCAAGGAGTTCGTGAAGTTCAACGAGCGCTGTTTCGTACGGTTGCTCGGGGACATGCGGTCCTATAATTTCGTCGTCGAGATCACGCCCGACATCGAAGATTACCAATACCGCATCCGCGCGATCGACTTCGACCAGCAATCCTATGAGGGGCGGATGAACCTTTATTTACCCCAGTTCTTTAAGGAAAACAATCCCTACGTGGACCTGGTCATGCGGCACCTGAACCGCTCGTCCATCGAGCAGTACCAGGTGGAGGAGCGCACGATCATGGCGTACCGCGTAGTGGCGGCGCGGTTCCGCCTCATGGAGCTGCTTAATATCATGTCCGCGGACGCGATCTCGTCGTCGCCCAAATTGTTGCAGTTGCGATCCGAGCTCGCGGCGCACTTCGGGGCGCCGGTGTTCGAGCGTTGCCGCTCTATGGGGCAGCTGGTCAAGCGCCAGCTGAAGCAGACGCTGCAAAAGAACCTCCTGTATATACAAAAGCAAACCGGCAGCTTCCGCGACTGACCGGCCCCGTGAGGGCCATGGGCCCCAATCGGGCTTGTCGGGATGCTGCCGGTCGATCGCGTGGTGGCGCTTGGGTGGATCGGCGGGAGACACTTGGGCGCGGCTTGCGGCGCTTAGGCGTTCCGCCCGATGCAGTTGAGGTCCGCGAAGGCTTCCTCGAGGCGCTTGACGAAGTTCTCTTCGCCCTTGCGGAGCCATACGCGGGGGTCGTAGTATTTTTTGTTGGGCTTGTCGGCGCCGTCGGGGTTGCCGAGCTGGGATTGGAGGTAGCCCTCGTTTTTCTGGTAGTAGTGCAGCACACCTTCCCAGAAGGCCCACTGCATGTCGGTGTCGATGTTCATTTTGATGACGCCGTAGTCGAGGGTTTCGGTGATCTGGTGCTTGGGCGAGCCGCTGCCGCCGTGGAAAACGAAGCTGACGGGCTTGGGGCCGGTGCCGAGGTGTTGCTCGATGTACGTCTGGCTGCTGGCGAGGATGTCGGGGCGGAGCTCGACGTTGCCGGGGCTGTAGACGCCGTGGACGTTACCGAAGGAGGCGGCGATGGTGAACAGCGGGCTGATCTTCGACAGTGCGGTGTAGGCTTCGGCGACCTCCTGGGGTTGGGTGTAGAGCTTGCTGTTTTCGACGCCGCTGTTGTCGACGCCGTCTTCTTCACCGCCGGTGACGCCGAGCTCGATCTCGAGGCTCATGCCCAGGGCGGCGATGCGTTTGAAGTATGCTACGGAAATCTCGATGTTCTCGTGGAGGGGCTCTTCGCTCAGGTCGAGCATGTGGGAGGAGAAGAGGGGTTGGCCGTTCTTGGCCTTGTACTCTTCACCGGCCTTGAGCAGACCGTCGATCCAGGGTAACCACTTCTTGGCGGCGTGGTCGGTGTGGAGGACGACGGGGACGCCGTAGTAGCGGGCGACGTTGTGTATGTGGAGGGCACCGCTAATGGCTCCCGCGATGTTGGCCTGGAGGTGGTCGTTCGGCATGCCCTTACCGGCGACGAACTGGGCGCCACCGTTGGAGAACTGGATGATCACGGGCGAATTCACCTTGGCGGCGGTTTCCAAAACAGCGTTGATCGTGTTGGTCGAGATCACGTTCACGGCCGGGAGCGCGAACTTGCCATTCTTGGCGTCCTGGTATAGGGCACTCAATTCATCGCCGAACAAAACGCCGGCACGGTACTTTGCCATGTGGTATTACAAATTTTAGCTATTAAAAAAAAGCGTCGCTAAGATAGTATATTTGGGGATAAAACCTCCTTTATGCCTTCCGCAAAAATTTCTGAGTTATTGGGAGAGAAAGCAGCCTACTTGTTGGATCACACCTGTAATACCTACCCAAAAGACGGGCTGCACCTGCCTTCTCCGGATCATGTCGAAAAGATTTGGACCAACAGCGACCGAAACAACCAAGTTTTGCGGAGCATCCAAATACTCCTGGACCATGGACGCCTGGGCGGGACCGGGTATTTGTCCATCTTTCCGGTAGACCAGGGCGTGGAGCACAGCGCGGGCGCCTCTTTTGCCCCGAATCCCATCTACTTCGACCCCGAAAATATCATCAAGCTTGCCGTGGAAGCGGGTTGCAGCGCTGTCGCATCGACGCTCGGCGTGCTGGGTATCATGAGCCGCAAGTACGCGCACCGCATCCCGTTTGTGGCGAAAATCAACCACAACGAGTTCCTGAGCTACCCTAACCGTTACGATCAAACGATATTCGGGAGCGTCAAGAGCGCCTGGAACATGGGCGCGGTAGCCGTGGGCGCGACGATCTACTGGGGCAGCGCCGAAAGCGACCGCCAGCTCCACGAGATCGGCGAGGCCTTCGAGCAGGCGCACGAGCTGGGCATGGCCACGATCCTGTGGTGCTATACCCGGAACGCCGCCTTCAAGGTCGGAAACATCGACTATTCCACCGCCGCCGACCTCACCGGCCAGGCCAACCACCTGGGCGTCACGCTCCGCGCGGATATCATCAAGCAAAAGCTCCCCACCAACAACGGCGGGTACCTGGCGCTTAAATACGGGAAGACGTCGCCGCTCGTGTATGAAAAACTGACGACGGATCACCCAATCGATATGTGCCGTTACCAGGTGTTGAACTGCTACAGCGGCCGCGTGGGGCTGATCAATTCCGGCGGAGAATCGAAGGGCGCGTCGGATATGGCGGAGGCGGTTTCCGCGGCGATCATCAACAAGCGCGCGGGCGGGATGGGGATGATTATGGGACGGAAGGCATTCCAGCGGCCTTTTGCCGAGGGCGTGGAGATTATCAATGCCGTGCAGGACGTCTACCTGGACAAGAGCATCACGATCGCGTAAGTGGCCAAAAAAAGCTAACTAGTTGACGCTCATTTCGCGAAAAAGTCCGACATTTGTCGTTTAAAAAAAGGAGAACCGATGTCCCAACATGAGGAGGATTTCGAAGTAAACCTTACCGGAGAGGAAGGACAGTCAGAAGAATCGAAGACCCGCTGGTTCAAGCGGATCAAGAAAGGGATTCAAACGAGCACGGCGGAGAAGAAGGAAGTGCCGGAAGGATTATGGACGAAGTGTCCCCAGTGCAAGTACACCTGTACCATGATCGAGCTCAGGGAGAGCTGGTTCGTTTGTCCACAATGCAACTACCACCACCGCATCGGCAGCCAGGAATATTTCGAGCTGCTGTTCGACGGTAAGGAATATACCGAGCTTTTCGCGGAGATCCGTTCCAAGGACTTCCTGGGTTTTACCGACCTCAAGCCTTATAGCAAACGGCTGGAGGAAGTCTGGAAAAAAACGGACCTCAAGGACTCGATCCGGGTCGCCACAGGCAAGGTAGCGGGGGCGGGTCTGGTCGTGGCCTGTATGGACTTCGAGTTCATCGGGGGATCGCTCGGCAGCGTGATGGGGGAAAAGATCGCGCGCGCGGTCGACTATTGTATCCACCACAAGCTCCCGCTGATGATCATTTCCAAGTCCGGCGGCGCCCGTATGATGGAGAGCGCGTTTTCCCTGATGCAGATGGCCAAGACGATCGGTAAGCTGACCCAGCTGGCCGACGCCAAGCTCCCTTATATCTCGTTGATGACGGACCCGACCTTCGGGGGCGTCACCGCGTCCTTCGCCATGATGGGGGACCTCAATATCGCCGAACCGGGCGCGCTGATCGGTTTTGCCGGGCCCCGCGTCATCAAGGAGACCATCCGCAAGGAGCTCCC
>NZ_DATJIY010000165.1:0-45935 GCF_035492835.1 Dinghuibacter sp. | reverse complement strand
CCCGGCGAATAACCGCTGTCGCGGGCAGGGTCGTTGAAGATGCGCAGGCGGATATAGTTAAAGCCGTGGTCCTTGAGGATCAGGATAGGGTCCTTGTCGACACCCTTGTCGGAAAAGTGCATGCCACGGGCCTCGAGCTGGGGGAGGAAGGAGATGTCGGCCCCAAGGATTTTTTCGGTCGCGATGGCGGGCGCGGGGCTGCTGGATATATATCGCGGGTCAGTGGTCAGGGTAGCTACGCTCCCGGGTGAGACGGTGAGGATGTCCGTAGTACCGGCGAAGAGCCCCACGGCCCGCGCCTCGAACCTGATGGCGCCGGGGTCGCCGGTGGACTGGACGATGACCTGGCAGTGACCGTTAAAGAGGCTGCGTTGCCAGGCGCCGTCGGCGCACTTATCGGGCTCGTGGCTGCTGGGATCGCCGTTACCGACGCCAATGATCTTACCGGGGCCGCTGATGAAGAAACGGATCATGTTGTCCGCGTCGGGGACCACGCGGCCTTCCTTGTCGACGACGCTGATATTGAGGACGGCGGCGTCTTTGCCGTCGGCGAGCATGGTCGTTTTGTACGGGGTCAGGACGACTTCCACAGGAGGACCGGTCGTCTCAACGCTTGTGCTGAAGGTGCGGCCTTTTTTATGCGCGATGGCTTCGAGGGAACCGGGGGCATAGTTGACGGACCACACGAGGTGGCCATCCCGGGGCATGTCCTTTTCGCCCAAACTGACGCCATTGAGAAAGAGCTCGACACTGTCGGCGTTGCTGTTGACCCACACGTCGATGGGCTTGCCACGGCGGTAACCCCAGTTCCAGTGCGGGGAGATATGGAGCACGTCCTTGTCGGTCCACCAGGATTGGTAGTAGTAATATATGTTTTTCGGAAAACCGCAGACGTCCATGAGGCCGAAGTGCGAATTGATGTTGGGCCAGCGGAAAGGCGTAGGCTCCCCGCGGTAGTCGAAACCCGTCCAGACAAAGGCGCCGGACCAGTAGTCGTTCACGGCGGCGAGCTTCCACCAGGTTTCAGCGGTGCTTGCCCAATAGGGCGCCGTCATGTCTTCGTCGGGGAGGTACCCACGGATACTGTCGCGTTCGTAGATCCCCCTTGTAGTAACGGTGCTGCCCATCTCGGTACCGATAATGGGCTGGTGGGGATGGTCGCGGTGATAGTCGGCTACGCCGTATTGCCGGTAGTTAAAGCCGCGGATGGGAATGACCTCGTTGATACCGGGGAACCAGTTGGCCATGTCCGCGGCATAGGTGCTGGTCCGCGTCGGATCGAGCTCCTGTTGTTTGGCCAGCAGGGTCTGGGCAATGCGCTTGCCGTTGCCGTTCGCCTGTACCCAGCCTTCTTCGTTCCCGATGGACCAAAGAAAAACGGACGGGTGGTTCCGGTCGCGCAGGATCAACCGTTCGAACTGGTCCAGGTATTCGGGGCTGCTGTTGAGCAGGCGGTTCTCGTCGAGGACCAGCATACCGAGGCTGTCGCAGGCATCCAGCAGGGCTTCGGAGGGCGCGTTGTGGCTGGTCCGGTAGGCGTTAGCGCCCATGTTCTTTAGCGTCCGGATGCGGTAGTATTGCATATAATCGGGTAGCGCGCTGCCGAGGCCCGCGTGGTCCTGGTGGTTGTCGGTACCGAGGATCTTTACGTGTTTTCCATTCAGGAAAAAGCCCTTGTCCGCGTCGAACGCCAGCGTCCGGAAACCGAAGCGGGCGCCGCGGCTGTCGAGCGTCTTGTCGCCGGAGGCGACTACGGAATAAACGCGATAGAGGTAGGGGTCTTCGAGCGACCAAAGGCGCGGCGAAGCGACAGTAATGGTTTGGCGCACGGTCTGACGACCGTTGACGTCAAGTGTTACCGGTACTGCCTTGGTCCGGCCCAATACGCGGCCGTTACGGTCGGTAATATAGGAGGACACCGTCGCGCGCGAAGCCGAAAGTCCCTGGTTTTCGACGGTCGTCTCCACGGTGACCGCGTCGCCGGCCGTATGGACGAAGAGGCCCCCGTCGGGGATGTGGACGTTGTCGTATTCATTGAGCCAGACGTGGCGGTAAATGCCGGCGCCCTCGTAGAACCAGCCTTCGTATTGGGAGGCGTCGACGCGGACGACGATGACGTTGTCCTTGTCAAAACGCAGGTAATCGGTGATGTCGTAGGATACGCCGAGATAGCCGCTGAGGTTGTTACCGAGGTAAAAGCCATTGACCCAGACGCGCGCGTCGCGGAATATCCCGTCGAATTGCAGTTGAAAACGGCGTCCCGAATCCTGGGCGGGCACGCTGAAGTGCTTACGGTACCAGCCGATGCTGGTTTCGGGGAACAGGCCGCCCACGGGTTTGTAGCCATGGGATTCCACGTCGAAGCTGGCGCTGTTGGCAAAAGGCAGCTCCACGGCCCAGTCGTGGGGCAGGTCGAGCGTGCGCCAGGTACTGTCGTTGAAACGGGCGTCGACGGCGGTACCACGGGCGCCCCCGGTCTTGGAGAAAATCGTGGCAACACCATAGTTGAAGTCCCTGGACGGGTCGCCGGCATAGCCAAAGTGGAACTTCCAGCCACCGTCGATATCGCGGTGCACTCTTTGGGCGGAACATAGGGCCGTGGTAAACAGTAAGCAGGCCAAAACGAGGATTCTGTTCATAGCATTTATTTTTTCTCAAGCCAGATGGAGGCGATTTCGAGATTGCCGCCTTCCGTGGATATTTGAACCTTTTCCATGTTGGAGAGCGAGAAAGGTGGAAATGAGCCAGCGGCTTTGAACCAAAGGGGCTGGAAGCCGGGGTAAGGCCGGGGCATCAGCCAGCAGGAGTCGGGCTGCCAGTTTTGCGGGACGAGGTCTTGCATGTCGCTGCCGAGGGTGATGTCGGTTCCGTAGGAAAAGCCATCGCCGTCGGTGAGGACAACGTGCGCACGACCGGTGCCGCGCGCCCGGATGACGAGCTGATCGAGCGTGGAGAGGTCGGGGAGGCGGCCTGTCGTTTTCTTCAGGAAATCATATTGCAAGCCCATCGTATGCGTCCCGGCGAGTTGAAGCACCAGGTGTTCGGGGATCTCACCCGTAATATACGCCGTTTGAAAGCCTCGCGCGAACCCGGGATAAACCCAGGCGTTGTGATCGGTCGTGGGGTCGAAAAGGGTCAACCGGGCGCCGGGAGCGGCGACATAGGTCGTCCAGGCTTCGTCGTGATGGTACTGCCAGGCAAAGGGGTTGCCGGGAACGTCGCCGGGGAACGCGGCGTAGGCGTTGCCCTTTTGCAGGATGATCCGGTAGGTCAACGCGCCGGGCGTGACGAGGGACGCGGGGACGGTCGCTGTGTAGTGCGTGGCGGAGCGGCGCTCCATGGGTATCCACGACGGTTGGCGACCGCCCAGGCGGCCGATTACGAGATAGGCGTGACCGGTGTCGAGACCGGCGACGTCGGCGTCGATCGTGAAAGGGTTGCCCGCCGTTATGGTTTGGTAGGGGTCGTGGCGGAGGAAAAGCGACGTGTCGTGCGGCTGCGGGGCGTAAAACCCGCCCGATTCCGCGGTTAAGTCCTGAAGAGGGGCGCCATGGCGGATCAGGACGTATGCACCGGGACGGATGTTTATGGTTCCATCACTGGCGCCGGTCGTCCTCATGATCCCGGCGTCGACGAACTTATAGACGTCGAAGTCGCGATCCAAACCGGGAAGGTCGATCGATATCGCATTCTCGTCCCATTGAACACGTATAGCTTCCCGGTCGGGGGAAGGGGGCCCGAACGGGTCGCGGAGGCGGATGATGTCGGGCATGACCTCGAGCGACCATTCCCCCGGGCTGATCCTGTCGAGGAAGTAGGCGCCGCTGCCCGTGTAATGGATGATGGGCGAGCTCCCGACGCCGGCGATGTGTTCCAGCGTTTTGGGGGCGATCGGCTGGGTTGAGGTGTTGTTGGTGTAGTAAAACTTTTTGGCAGTGTTCATTTCGCTGAGGTCCTCCCGGTAGCTCACGTGGAAGGCGTCGAATACCGTGTCGGCCGGATAGGCCCCATAGCTTTTGCCCCTCGGCACGGTATGGAAGACCTCCGAAGCGATCAGCAGGCTGATGGCCTTGCCGGGCGTATAGGGCAGGCTGCAATAGTGGGTCTGGTATTCGGTATTGGCGTACGCCAGGGCCATCGGGTCGTAGGCGAACTGGGTGGCCCATTGAAAACCGGCGGTCCGGAAACTGCGGGCCACGGCGGGGTACATATAGGACTTGAGGACGTCGGCGGTTTCGAATTCATACACCATCCGCGCCTTGTTCCGGAATTCGGGTATGGTGTCGAAGGGCACCCGGTACGTATCTACGTTGGGCAGGAAGTTGCCGGTCAGCTCGGCGCCGGACACTAACCCGGTGGGGTACCACTGGAAGCTATGCCCATCGACGGCAGCTTTTGCCACGGCGTCGGCGTAATAAGGCGACTGGGAAATGTTGTAGAAGAGGGGCTTTGTCCACCCCACGCTCCGGATGGCCGCGGCCAGGCGGTCGATGTACGCGGTAACGCCGCTCTTCGGGCCGCTGTGGCTGGGCTCGTTGTTGAGCTCGACGGCGATGATGTTCTCGTCGTCGGTGTAGGTATGGTGGGTGTAGGGGTTGACGTGACGGAACAATTGCTTCAGGTAGTTCTCCTGGGCGCGGATGGCGGTGTCGTTGGCGGTGGCTTTTGACTTTCCGTATACCCGGGAGAACCCCGGGGTGCGCTCGTCCCGTTCCGGGTAGCCGTTGCCCCAAAACGCGATCGGCGTCATGATGGTCATGATGTGCCGTTTTTCCAACTCGGCTATAAGGAAGTCAAAAAGCCTCAGGTGCTCGTTTTCCAGCAGGTTACCCAGGGAGTCGGTGATCTCGGTGTCCCATACGTGGACGCGGAAGGCGTCGAGACCCAGACGCGCCATGTGGTAGACGTCCGCGCGGATGGCGGCTTCGGGGTCTATGCCCAGGGCCTTGTGGGCGCGATAGGAGTAGGCGAAGGGAACAGTGTAGTTGACGCCGAAGAAGGCGGCTTCCTGCTGGGTTTTGGTCCAACGCAGGATGCCGCTTTTATCGACGTATACAAGTTGTGCATGTAGTTGCGTGCACAGCAGGAGGGTCAAGAGGAGAGGCGCGCGCTTCATATTAGTTGGTATACCCGGGGTTTTGCTGGATGATCCCGCGGCCTTGTAAAATTACACTTTCGGGTATAGGAAAAAGAACGTCGTAAGGTTGCGCATTTTTGCCCGCGGCGACGGCGGTGGATATATAAACGCCGGCGCGGATCAGGTCCTGGCGGCGGAGGCCTTCGCAGTATAATTCACGGCCGCGTTCGTCGAGGATGGCCTGACGGAGCTGGACCTGGGTCATCCCGGCAAAATCGCTCACCCCTGCCCTTTCGCGGACCTGGTTGACATAAGCGTAGGCGCCGGCCGGACCGGTTTGCTCGTTGATCGCCTCGGCCATAGACAGCAGCACGTCTGCATAACGGAAGACGACGACGTCCAGGTTCTGGCCCACCAGACCGGGTTGGACGGCGGTATACTTCAGCGGTATGGCGCCGGGCATGCCGTTGGACTCGTTTTTGACGACCCCGCTGGTGTTGGTATAGCTGCTAAGGATGGTCGTGAGCCGTTGGTCGCCGGCGTCATATTTGTTGTAAAAAGCCCACGGCATGAACTGGGTGATCCAACCCACGGCCCTGGGCGCGACCATCGGCTCGGCGGAGGCGAAGTCCTGCGGGAAAACTTCCTGTGGCCAGAAGTTGGGGGACGACTGGTTCGCCGGTACGCCATAGATGACTTCGGGGTTCGAGCCGGAGCCGCCGGAGGTATTGAAAATGGCGGCATAGGAGCCGGGGCCGGTCATCAGGGAATATACGCCCATGCTGATGATGTCCTGGGCGGCCGCCTGGGCCTGGGGCCACATTTTTTTCATCATATAAATCTTCAGGAGCAGCATTTTGGCGACCCCCTGCGACATGCGTCCCCAGTTGGCGGCGTCGCCGTTATAATCGACGGCCAGGTTGGGCATGGCCTGGTTGAGGTCGCCGATCATCTGGTTGACATAGGCCGTATCGCTGGGGCGCGCGGTTTCGGCGGTATCGGTGAGGGTGGCTTCGTTGACCTTGACATTGACCGGACCATAAAAGTCATAGAGCACGTACATCAACCACGCCCGGAGCGCCTGGGCCTCGGCGATGTATTGCTTCTTAACGGCGTCGGGTACCGCGGAGGAAGCCCCTATGGCGGTCATGATGTCGGTGGCTTTGGCGACGTAGCTGATCTTGGAGTAGGTCGCCTCGGCCCCGCTGGCGAGCGTCCAGGTGCTCGGGCCCCAGGTGTAGTTGACCAGTGGGCCGGTGTTGCCGTCGGTGGCGGTATTGGTCACTTCGTCGGTACCGACTTCAGACTTGGAAAAGTAGGTCTTGATGTCCGCGTTGTACAGGCCCGCGTACCAGGTGGGACCGGAGGTACCGGGGTCGTCGTTGCCCCAGTTGCTGGTAAAGGGGACGTACAGGGTCATGAGGGCGGCGTTGGCGTCGCCGGTCGATTGGTAGAAATTCTCGGGCGTCAGGGCCGAGTATTCCTTGGTGTCGAGCGCCTTCTTGCAGGCGGGAGCCAGCAGGCACGCAACAAGCAGCGCGCCACAAGCCGGGATATATGTGAGGAGTTTCATGGTATATGTTTTAAAAGGTGACGTCTATGCCTATGGTGCTGGAAAGGGCCTGGGGATAAGGGTTCGGCGTGCCCTGGGCTGCCAGCTCGGGGTCGTAGCCCTTGTAGTTGGTCCATATCCCGAGGTTCTGCACGCCCGCGTATATCCTCGCGGCCTGGATCACCTTTCTGGCGTGGAGGGTGTAACCCAGCATGATGTTGCTAAAGCGGAGGTAGTTGACATTCTGGTAAAAAAAGTTGTTTACACCCGAGGGGTTGTTGCCGTCATACGGGTTCTGGGCCACGCCCGGGTAGATGCCGTTCGGATTGGCGGCGGTCCAGACGTTTTTGATTCCCTGCACGGAGTTCTGGGCGCTGGTAGTGGCCATGCGGCCGGCCAGGTAAAAGCCGTTCGCCGCATAGTCGCTTTGGAGGTACATCCCCAGCTTGCCGTACAAAAAGACCGAGAGGTCGAAATTGCCGTAGTTGAAACGGTTGGTCAACCCGAAGCTCCAGGCCGGGGCGGAGTGCCCGAGCTTGACCACGTCCTTCGAGTCCAGCGTTTTGTCGCCGTTGATGTCCTGGTAGATGATGTTGCCCACGGTGGCGTTGGGCATATAGTTGGGGACGTCGCCGGCGCTTTTGATGATCCCTGCTGTCTTCCAGCCGTAGACCTCGTCCGTCCGGTCGTTCACCTTCTGATAAGGTTCGAGCTGTACGTAGGGGTCGCGGCTCAGCCAGCGGTTGACATAGTTGGAGATGTTGAACGAGGTCTCCCAGCGGAAGGTGCGGGAGACGATGTTCTTGGACGTGATAGAAAACTCCACGCCCTGGCTGCGCTGGGAACCGATGTTGACGTTCAGGTAGCTGACCGCGTTGTTGGCGGGCAGGGGAACCGAGTTGAGGAGGTGGATGCGGTCGTTGCGGAACAGGTCCACCGTACCGGTGATGCGGTTGTTGAACAGACCGTAGTCCAGCCCCAGGTTGGTCGACCGGATGGTCTCCCAGGTGAGGTTGGGGTTGGCCAGCTGGGACACCGACACGCTCGGATAAAAGGTGGCCGCGTTCCCGCTCCCGATCAGGAAGCTGCCGCCATCCGTGGAATAGAGGCTGAGCGCGTTCAACCCGGCGTCGTCACCCACGGTCCCGTACCCCGCGCGGAGCTTGAGCTCGGAGACCACCTTGGAATGTGACAGGAACGACTCCTGGCTGATCCGCCAGGCGCCGGAGGCGCCCCCGAAGATGCCATATTTCTTGTTGACCGCGAAGTCGCTCGACCCGTCCCGGCGGCTGTTGATGGTCAGGATGTACTTCGATTTATAGGAATAGTTCAGGCGCAGGAATTGCGAAATCTTGACCAGGTCCGGCGAATGGTAGGATTGCTCATAATTCTGGGCGACGTTGGTCCCCAGGCCGATGTCGTTGTAACCCAGCGCGTCGGTAAAGAACCCGACACCCTGCATCGACGTGCTGGTGTTAAAGCTTTTGTAGTACCCGCCCCCGCCGACGAGCGAAAAGTTGTGGTCTCCAAAGCTCTTGTTGTAAGTGGCATATCCCTCCGCGCTATAATTCTGGATCGACTGCGTGGAGAGCTGGGCGAGCCCGGTGGGATACAGGAAGTTCTGCGCTTTGGAAGGCAGGAAGAATTGCCGGTTGGAGCTGGTCTTATCGATCCCGCCGACCAGGTCCACCTTCAGGTTATCGAGGATCTTTATATCCAGGCTGGGCGCCGCCAGCACGCGGCCGGTCTGCAGCTTGTCCGCTATCGTAAGGAAAGCCGCGGGGTTCATGATCTCGGTGTTGAGGGTGTGCGTAAAATTCCCGGCGTCGTCGTAGACTCCGACCGCCGGCGAATAGGCGTACGCCGCCTGGAGGGCGTTGTACTTTTCTCCCTGGCCGCCGGCCCCGGAAGAGGCGTTGTTGCTGTTGATCTGGCTAAAGGTCACGTCGACGCCCAGCTTTACCCAGCTGTTGAGTTTTTGCTCGATGTTCGCGCGGCCGGTGTACCGGACGAAGTTGGAATTTTTGAGCAACGCCTGGTTGTTGTAATAGTTGAAGGACGTGAACACACGCGTCATGTCGTTCCCGTAGGTAACCGAAAGGTTGTGTTGGTCGATGCTCCCATGCCGCATCAGCATCTTGAGCCAGTCGGTGCCGCTACCAGCCGTGTCTATCTGCGCCTGGCTGAAGACGGGATTAAAGGTAGGTCCGGATGTGTTGCTCCCATACGGTCCCATCTTGTTGTTGTACAGATACTGATCGTAGTTCAGAGCGTTGACCTGTTTCTCAAAATCGGTTGCGTTGAGCAGGTGGTAGTAAGGCTTGGCGGTTTGGAGGGTATACCCGCCCTGGTATTCCGTGGTCACCACGCCGTTGGTCTTCGCCCGTTTGGTGGTGATCAGGATGACGCCGTTGGCCGCCGCCGATCCGTAGATGGCGGTGGCGCTGGCGTCCTTCAGGATCTCGATGGATTCGATGTCGTTGGGGTTGATGTTCTCCAGGGGGTCCCGGTCGATACCGCCGCTAAAGCCCAGCTCGTTGGAGCTGCCCCCGCTGGTGATCGCGGGTTCCGCGGCCTGGTTGTTAAACAGGGGAACCCCGTCGATGACGTACAGGGGATACCCCTGGCCCCGGATATTGATGTTCAATCCGCCTCCCGGCTGGGCCGTCCGCTGGTCTACGTTGAGACCGGCGGCCTGGCCCTGCAGGAGGTTGTTGATGGAAGTGCTGGCGGTCTTTGGAAGGTTTTCGGCCTTGATGGCAACGGTAGACCCGGTAATTTCCTTTTGTCGCTGGGTTCCGTACCCGACGACCACCACGTCGCCGAGGCTCGCGGTCAGGGATTGGAGGGTGACGGACATGTTACCGGTGGCCTTTTGCTCCAGCGCGGTGTAGCCGATGGAAGTGAACACCAGGACGTCGCCGGGGGCGGTTTTTAGCGTGAAGTTGCCGTTTTCGTTGGTGGAAGTTCCTACGTTCCTGCCTTTGACGGTTACCGTGACCCCGGCAAGAGCATGGTTGTTGGCGTCCGTGACCTGGCCCGAGGTGGTGCGCTCCTGCGCTTGCATACGCAGACACCATAGTAATATGGCCATTAGGACAAGCAATCGTTTTTTCATTGTGGCAGTTTTTATGTAATCGTTTACTGCCTCAAAAGTAGATTGCTTGAAAATCAGCGAATTGTCGTGGCGTTCTTTATTTTAGTTCGTTCGTGCAAAAATCGGGTGTACAAATGGGCTAAAAGTGTACGATAGAGCAAAAGTCCCATATTCCGAATTAGAGCTACCCGATCACCAACCGGTCGGCCAGGTCATGAAAATAGCGTGTTGACCAGATTGCCAATACTTTCTGATCGGGGATAAACCGGCTTATATCCGCCTTTACCCTGGACATGTCGACCGTGTCGATGCGTTCATCCAGCAATTCCCGGAATTCCGCGGACGTCAGCGGCGCCGCGGGCGACCAATCGCCACTATCTATTGCTCTTTGTCGAAGATGTTCCAGATGGAGCGGGGTGCCCCTGCGGATATACCATTCCAAGTCGAACCAATCCCTGCCCTTGACGTTAGCGCCCCATTTCCTGAACAAAAAGGCGTGCATTTTACCGGCAAACAGGTCCGGTAAGGAGAAGCATTTTATATAACAGGAAAATGGTTTTAGTAAAAGTTGCTCGTCCGTGATAAATCCCGAGGGTGGGCGTGTATCAATTTCTATCTTTATTTTGATTTTTGCAACCTGATCCAAGCCATTTTGAGGAATGACGCCTTCCAGTATCAGCTCTCTCCAAAGGGTTTCCGATTTCAGGAAAGCCGATTCTATATTATTTTGTTTGGTTTTGGTTTTTTCGCCGACCGAGACCTCCATGCCCAGCGCGGCAAATTCTAGTTTGATAGCGGACAGGTAATGGTCCAATGAAAAATGCTCATCTGGTTGGAGCAACGAAAAGTCCAGGTCTTCTGAAAACCTCGGAAGGTTATAGAACACACGCAATGCCGTTCCCCCGTAGAAAGCCGCTTTCTCGAAGAATCCAGATCTCGAGAGCGCAGCCAGCGCGGTGTCCTGCATGATTTCCCTCAAGGCCTGCATGGCCTGATCCTGATTCCTGGGGTCGTATTCTTCCATCCATTCCCTAATCATAGCGAGGCTATTGTTTCTATCATTTTTTCAAGGCTGTCGCTTTTAGGAGCATCGGCAAGCCATTGGCGGATAGCCGGTATATCCAATGCCTTTAGCTCCTCCTCTCCCATCCGCATATTGGACAGCAGCCAATCTTTTGCAGCGCTTTTGCTCCGAAAGACGAGTCCGGAAGTGGTAATCACTTTATCACACAATGCCTTTTCAGGCGAAGCGCCCATGACGAATTGCCGGTCGGTCAGTTTCCATTGCTGTATGCCAAAGGCGTAATAGGGTAAGGGTAACCTTGTATATGAAAACACGCCAACAGGTGTGGAAAACCTACGGGAGGCCTTTACGGTTACAGATGCGATTTCAAAGACCTGTTCTGGGATAAGACCATGATGAGATAAGGCGCTCTCCAGGGAGACATAGCTTGGTCCAAGGATGTGGTTGGCCAGTAGAAATGGTTCCGGGTTGTCCGCATCGAGCGCCGGGCCAGCGATATAGATCCCCCTTTTTACCGGCTGAAGCCATTGCAGACGAACAAGATCAAGCACCTTGTCATTGGGACGCTTATAGTCCCTTAGGAGCGACATCAGCCATTGATGGGTTATGGGCTGAGTCGATTGGCTTGTCAAATTCTGCCTGATATCCATATATGCAAATGTATAATTTTAATAGGATAATCGGGAAAAAATCGATTAACTTATTAAAATTATACATTTTGGTCGAAAGGGCCCGGATTAGTATCCGGGATTCTGGGTCAGGTTCGGGTTGACGTCCAGCTCGCTTTGGGGAAGGGGTAACAGGAGATGGTTGTTGTCGATGGTATAGCCCTGGGCGGCCTTGATGGATTGGTAGCGGCCGAGGCGGATGAGGTCCCAGCGGCGTTGGCCTTCGGCGCCGAGCTCCCAGTTGCGTTCGTTGACGAGGGCGGTGACGAAGTCGTCGGGGCCGGGGGTGGTGGTAAAGCTGAGGAGCTTGTCTGCGAGACCGGCGCGGGTCCGGACCTGGTTGATGCCGTTGAACTTGGTGGGGTCGGTGGGGTTAATGTCGTTCAGGGCCTCGGACTGCATGAGCAGGACGTCTGCGTAGCGGAGGACGATCCAGTTGTTGCGGCCGCTGGCGCCGGCTTTTACGCCGGGGTCGCGGTACTTGGATATCCAATGGAAGCCGCCGGAGTTGGTGCCGATGTCGACGTTGCGCCGGAGGGTGTCTTCGGGGTCGAAGGAGCTGTAATAGGAGTTCAGGCCGACGAGCGAGCCGTAGCCGCCGAACTGGGGCAGCGTGGTCGGGTCGAACATCCGGTTGGTCAGGTTGACGGGGTTGGGGGCGGCGCCGAACTGGATGCTGAAAATGCACTCGGGGCCGTTCTTGGTACTGACGTTAAAGATGCTGGCGTAGCTGGGCACCAGGGTTAGGACGGTGGGGTTGGCCTGGGAATAGGCGATGACCTTGTTGCACTCGGCCAGGGCGTTCTGGTGGTCCTGGGGGTCGGCAAAGCTGGTGCTGCCGCGCTGGAGGTAGACGCGGGCGAGCATGGCGGAGGCGGCCTCGCTCGACACCATGCCTACCTGGGCGCTGGGTATCTGGCCGAGGTGGACGCAATTGGTTTCGGCGTTCTGGAGGTCGGCGATGATTTGCTGGTAGACCTGGGCGGAGGGGGTGCGTTTGGGGAAAAGCGACACCGAGTCGGAATTGGGCCCGAGCACGAGGGGTACGTCTCCATACGCGCGGACCAGGTCGAAATAGGCCATGCCCCTTAGGAAGGTGGCGTTACCGACGATGTTGTTGCGCGCGTTTACGTCCATATTGATCCCAGGGACATAGGCAATCACGTCATTGGCGTTCTTGACGAGCTTGTAGATATTGGTCCACCAGTTGGTGACTTCGCTGTTGGTCCCGGTGTAGGTGCCGGCGTACAGGTCTCCCCTATCTCCCGAGATCGGGTTGGGATACCAGGCGTCCATGGGCTCGGCGATGATATAGACCGTCCGTTGGTAATAGGTCTGCGCCTGGAGGGGCGAAAAGGCGCCGTTGAGAGCGGATTGGGCGTCGGCGGCGGTTTTGTAGAAGTTGGAGGGCGTCAGGAAGCTGTGCGGGGTTTCGATCAGCTGTTTGTTACAGGCGACGCAGGACAGCAGCGCGATATAAAGGATGGCTTGCTTCATGTTTATTATTTTAAAATCCAAAGTGAACGCCCAACAAGTAGGTGCGGTAGTTCGGATAAGCGTTATAATCGGTCCCCAGGGAAAGGGAGTTGCTCGTCGGGAAAGAGTTGACCTCGGGGTCGTAACCGGGATATTTCGTGATGGTCAGCAGGTTCTGCACCGTCGCGTAGATCGTGGCCGATTTGAATACCGTGGTCACCTTTGGCAGCGGCAGCTCGTAGGAGAGCGTCACCGTCTTGAAACGGAGGAAGCTGCCGTTCTTGATCACGTCGCTGGTGATGCCGGTGCTCCTCCTCAGCGTGCTGCTGACCCGCGGCAGGGTGTTGCTGGTACCGGGGCCGGTCCAGCTTTCCGTTCCGACGTAGGCCAGCCGGTTGAAATTCGGCGAGCCGTTTTCGACCTCGTAGAGGTTCTCGTCGAGGATGTCGTTCCCATAGACGCCTTGTATAAAGACATTGAGGGTAAAACGACCGTAGCTCACGGTATTGGTCATCCCATAGATGAACTTGGGTAGCGCGTGGCCGATGATGGCCCTGTCGGAGCCATTGAGCAGGCTGTCCCCGTTCAGGTCCTTATAGATCGGGTCTCCCGGCTTGACCGCCTGTTTGGTGCCGCTCTCGTTGATCTGTTGCTGGGTCTGCCAGACGCCGCCGAATTCGTACCCATAGAACGAGCCGATCGGCTGGCCGACGAGCAGTATACCCGATTTGAAAGTGGCCGAAGGGAAGACGCTGCCGCTGAGGTCGCCGGCGTAGATTTGTTTGTTGCTCCCGAGGTTGAGCACCTTGTTCTTGTTGGTGGAGAAGTTCAGGGACGTGGTCCACTTGACGCGCCGCGATTCGACGTTGCGGGTCGTGATACCCAGCTCGAAACCCTGGTTCTGGACCGCGCCCGCATTCTCCAGGATGCTGGAGTAGCCGGAGGTCGACGGTATGGTAACGTTTAACAGCAGGTTCGAGGTCTTCTTATGATAGAAATCGCCGGTAAACACCACCCGGTTGTTCCAGAGCCCCAGGTCGACGCCCGCGTCGAAGGAAGCCGTGGACTCCCAGCTGAGGCTGGGATTCGGGATCCGGCTGGGCGATATACCGACTACGGGCGTTGGATTGACGCCCAGGGAATACGTATTGGTAGAATAGCTCGACAACGACTGGTAGTCCCCGATCTCCTGGTTGCCCGTCACGCCATAGCTGGTACGCAGCTTCAGGTCGCTGACCGACGTCCAGCGCTGGGCGAATTTTTCCTGTGAAACCCTCCAGGCGAAAGCGCCCGAGGGGAAATAGCCCCACTTGTTGTTCACGCCAAAACGAGACGAGCCGTCGCCGCGGAGGGTTGCCGTAAAGAGGTATTTATCCATGAGCCGGTAGTTCAACCGGCCGAACCAGGAAGACAGGGCATTGTCCTGGTAGGACGAATTGGGCGTTCCCGGCGTACCGACCCCCAGGTTGTTGTAGCTCTCGGCGTTGGTGGAGAGGTTGGTGATGCCCTCTCCGAAGCTCTTTTGATACCAGTGCTGCAAGGTAAAACCGCCTACGACGTTGACGGCGTGGATGCGGTGGAAGGTGCGGTCGTACGTCAGCGTATTTTCATTCAACCAGGAATAGTTCTGGCTGGAGCTTTGCGACGCCGAGCCGCCGTTGGCTGAAGCGACGTAGAGGTCTGTGGGCACGAACTGACGTTCCCCCCCGTTGGTGTAGTCGATGCCAAAGGTGGTCCTCAGGTGCAGACCCGGGATCACTTCATAGTCGCCGTAAACGTTGGCAAAGGTCCGGAGGTTGTAGACGCCGTCCCTGGCTTCGTTGGCGTAGGCCACCGGGTTGCCGATGGGCGAAACGATGGGGCCGGGTCCGTTGACGTACGTGTAGGCGCCCGTGCTGTCCCGCACACCGAGGATAGGGCTGAAGCGCACGGCGTCCCAAAGCACGCTGGGCGTGGTGCCGCCGCCGCTTGTGTTGACGGTGGGGGCGTTCTGGTAGTCGTAGGAAGCCTGTGAAGAGACGCCTACGTGAACCTTTCCCATATATTGATCGAGGTTGAAGTGTATGACACCCCGTTTGTAGTCCGAGGCGATGATGATTCCCTGCTGGTCGTAGTAGCTCATGCTGAGGTAGTACCGGCTGTTGTCGGTACCGCCGCTCATTCCTACGGACATATTGGAGGTCGGCGCGACGCGGAAAATCTGGTGTTGCCAGTTGGTCCCGGCGCCCATGGCGTCCACCTGGGCCTGCGTGTAGGGCAGCGGGATCGTCGTATTGTTGAGCTGGTTCTGCTGGGTTTGAAGCGTGACCAGGTAGTTGCCGAACTGGTTTGCATTCATCATCTTATATTGCTTCGCGACCTGCTGATCGCCGGTATAGGCGTCGATGGTAAGCGAGCGTCCGGGCCGGCCCCTTTTGGTGGTGATCATCACGACGCCGTTGGCGCCCCGGCTCCCGTAGATGGCTGTGGCGCTGGCGTCCTTCAACACGTCGATGGAGGCCACGTCCGAGGGGTTGATGTCGTTGATGGTCGCGCCGGCGAAACCGTCCACCACGTAGAGCGGCTCGCTGCTGGAGTTGATGGAGTTGGTCCCGCGGATACGGATGGAAAAGACCGTGCCGCCGGGCTGAGATTGGTTTTGGGATACCTGTACGCCGGGGACCTGTCCTTCGAGCATCTGGGAGGTCCCGATCACCGGCTCCTTGTCCACGTCCTTGACAGACACGGAAGAGATCGCGCCGGTCAGGTCCTTTTTACGCGTGGTGCCGTAACCCACGACGACCACGTCTTCCAGGCCTTTGGCTTCCTGCTTGAGGGTGATTTTGCCGGCGCTGGCGGCCTCGATCTCCAGGGTGGCGTACCCCACGGCGGAGACTATAAGGACCGCGCCTTTGTGTTTTACCTCAATGGCAAATGAGCCGTCGTTGCCCGCCAGGGCGCTGGCGTTCGATCCCTTGACCTGGATGGTCGCGCCGGGGATGGGGCTACCGGTGGCGGTCAGCACCACCCCGGATACTTTGTGGTCCGGCGTCCGGACTTGCGCGCGGTCTTGCGCGAAAACGGGCGCGCACAGCAGCGTCAACAACAATACGTGAAGAAGTTTTGGCATAGCAATCAATATTTAAAAAAAACTACAGAAGGTCGATCATCGGGTCGTCGGTTATTTTCTTTATGGCGTCGCCACAGGTCTGGCAGCCATAGTGCTGCCGGCTCCTGAGCAGGATGGGGACAGCGTCGTGGAAGTTGAAGGGATGGATCTGCGGACCCGTCCATTCTTTTGTTTGCTCGATATAGGGTTGGAGGGCGTCGAAGGCCTGTCGCAAGGTTTTACCGCCCGCGGTTTTCAGCGTCCAGAAGTCGGTGCCGAGTCCTTCCGACAGCTGGGCGATGACGTAGAAGGCGTTCAGGATAAAGACGGAATAGTGCAGTGAAGTGGTGCGCTTCAGCTCCTCGGGGAAGAGACCGTCGGTGTTCATCTGGGTGTCGAGGCGTCCTTCGGCGCGCGCGATTATCCGGCGCGCGTCGCTGGTGTCGCCCACGTATAGCGCCATCGACAGGTCCTGGGCGTCGAACCAGACGCTGTGGTTATTCCCTCCGTGCATTTCGGCGACGCCCAGGGGGTTGGTGTACATCCAGGTCCGGAAAGTTTTGAACCAACCTTGTAACGCGGCGTGGTCGGCGGCGGTAAAGGATCTCGAGGTTTGCAGGAGGTCGAGGCCGTCGATGAGGAATATAAAGTTCCGGGTCTCGATCAATCCGTACTGGCGGCCCGGCGTAACCCCCTTGACCGCCTGCCCGTAGTTCAGGTTCGGGTTCATACGGGTAGCGGTGTCCAGGAACCAGACGCGGACCAGCTCCGCGGCTTTTTTCGCGTATTTTTCGTCGCGGGTAAAATACCAGGCCAGGCCAAGGGTATATACATTGGAACAGAGGTCTACGATGTGGTCTTTGTCCTGGTACTGCTTGACCTCGGGGTTGACGTCCCCGTCCCTGTTGATATACGGCAAACCGCCAGGCTTGGAGGGATCGGGCCAGAAATAGGGCGCGATACTCATATAGTCGTGCTTGTCACCGCTGGGGGGCATGCCGTCTTTTTGCATCACGCTCACGGGTCCCCAGGAAAGGAGACCGTCGCCTTCGGCCTTCAGACGCCGGATAGCGGCTTCGTCCGGGCGACGCCTGTGCGTTTGCAGTACAGCCGGGTCGATCTTGACGATGTCGGATTTCGACAACAGCTGCATCTGGGCGCGCCCTTCGCAGACGGCGGCGCAACACGATAATATGGCAAATAGCGTCCTTTTCATCAGCAATCGTATGGTATTATAAACTAGATCAGGAAGTCCTCCCGGTTCGGGCTAAAAGCGTCTATCAACATCCCATCCTCTATACACACCGCTCCATGCAGTTTCTCCGGGGCTACATAATAGGCGTCGCCGGCCTTCAGGATTTGTTTGGTCCCGTCCAGCTCGATCTCGAAAACACCGCTGTCGACAAAAGTAATCTGGGAATGGGGGTGCCGGTGCAGGGCGCCTACGCCCCCGCTTTTGAAACGGACCTTGACCAGCATCAGCCGGTCGTCATACGCCAGTATCTTCCGTTGAACCCCTTCACCTGCGCTTTCCCAGGGCAAGCTTTCGTCGTTGATAAAACCTTTAATCAGGCCGTTTAGCATCATAGGTCAATATTAAATTGCCGCCGTGGGGTTTGGGTGCGGGGCCTCGTTTTATTTTTTCTAATATTATGGCAGCTTCTTTAATGACATTTTAATTTGAGTGGGCATTTTGTGTCGTATTTTTGATAATATTTAACCGGTAACGTTACCGGTAACGCTTCCGGCGCATATATTTGCCCATGCAAAAACCGGCTACCATAAAAGATATTGCTTTACGGCTGGGGTTGTCGATCTCGACGGTTTCCCGGGCCATGCGGAACGCCCCGGACATCAGTCCGGAAACCAAACAAGCCGTCCTGCTCTTGTCCGAGGAGCTCCACTATCAACCCAACCGGCTTGCCCTCAGCCTCCGGCAAAAGCAGACGCACACCATCGGCGTCATCGCGCCCAACCTGGACTATGTCCTGTCGACCATGATCCGCGGTATCGACGAGGTCGCACTGGAAGCCGGGTATACGGTCATGGTCTGCCAAAGCAACGAGTCCTTCGGCAGGGAAATCCTGAACACGGGGCGGTTGCTCGACAGCCTGGTGGATGGTTTTATCGTATCGGTGTCGAGCGAGACAAAAATTTTCGACCACCTCAAGAAAATCCAGGCCAGGGGTTTGCCCATGGTGGTGTTCGACCGCGTCACGCCGCAGCTCAGCGCGCCCAGCGTCCGGCTCGACAATGAGGAAGGCGGATACCTGGCGACGGAACACCTGCTCGACCAGGGGTACAAACGCATCGCCATGCTGGCGGGCCCCGCCAACCTAGGGGTCAGCAACACCCGCGTGGAGGGATACCTGCGGTCGCTGAAACGCCGCGGGGTAGCCATCGACAAAAAACTGGTCATCCACTGCGACTTCAATCAGGACTACGCTTACTATGCGACCCAGGAGCTGCTGGCGCAACGCCGCCGGCCCGACGCCATCTTTACCATCAGCGACCGCATGGCGCTGGGAGCCATGCTGGCGATCAAGGAAAAGGGGCTGTCGATGCCGCAGGACATCGGCCTGGTGGGTTTTAACAACGAACCCGTGATGCGGCTGCTGACGCCGGCGATTTCCAGCGTGGACATGCCCTCCTTTGAACTGGGAAAGGCGGCGGCAAAACTATTTATCGAGGTGATGCACAACAACGAGGATATGCGGATGGTGGAGGAGGTGCTCAAACCCCGGTTGATCGTAAGGGAGTCATCAAAAAGATTGTAGATATGAAACCCATTACCAAAAACGACGTAGAAGGAGTCAGGGGCGAGATCTATCACATGATCATCTTCGCCATGGCCTGGGTACTGATCGGCGAGTACGCCATCAATTTTGCGGACTATGCGCTGACCGGCGGGATCGTCCTGGCCATCGTGGTGGCCCTGACGCTGGTGTCCGAGAACCTGTATGGCAGGGAGGACGACCTGCCGGATGTAGCGGCGCCGGGACGGCGACGCGCGCGTAACTATGCCCTCATCTTCATCTTCGAGGGTATCGCCATTATGGTCACCTGGGTAGCCTTGCTGCGTTTGGGTTATGAGACCTGGGTCATACCGGCCTTCGCCGGGGTCGCCGGGTTGCACTTCATCCCGCTGGCGGCCGTAGTCCGGCAGGGCTCCTATTACATACTTGGGATCTGGATCATGGCGGTGGCTGCCGCGGGATTTTTCCGGATGCGGTCGGGCGTTATGCCGGACTACCAGGTCGAGTGCCTCATAGCGTACGGGTGTACGCTTGGCGCGGTCGTGGACGCGGGGTGGATCGTGCTGCGGACCTATCGGCGGCTAAAGTAGACCCTCCGGCGACGGGTTTTGCCGATTCACCGATTGCGGAAAATGGCCGGTTCGCAACGATGATAGCTTTAGGGTACCAAAAACACAGTTATGGAACCCAAAGTTCTTTCCCTTCCCAAACACCACGGGACCTTCATCGGCACCGACCTAATGCTCAACGTCGGTCTGAAAGAATCTTTTATCCGCGGATTCGTAGGCATTTTTGTCCTGGTGCCGCTGTTCGGCCTGATAGACCACAGGGTACTGTGGTTCGGGTCGCCGGTGATCGCCTATTTATATGTGAGCGCCCTCTCACACTTTTGCGTGATTCGCTATATGTGGCGGCACTGGGTCAAACACGAGAAGGACCCGCTGCTGAAGGACCTGCCGGCGGACCTGTATGTTCCCGGCCGGGCGGCCTAAGCAGGCCCCAGACCAGCACTAAAAATTCAAAACGATGGCGACATACCAGGGCCCGGGGTTTTTGGTACATTTAATGACGATGACCAACAACCGGTTTGTCTATTTTATACTTGGCGCCTTTATCGCCAGCGCCTTGCTGTTATTTGCGCTCCAGTACAATTCACGCAAAGGCATACGGCGGCTGATCGAAGGCAACGAGCAGCTGGCGGACGAATTAAGGGCCGGCAATGCCCTCCGCCAGGCGGAACGGGACATTCTTTCCAGCGAAAGCAGGATAAGGGCGTCGGTAGCTACCCGGGATACGAGCTACCTGGTGGGTGTGGACGATTTGGTGGCGGAGGCCGTGGTCAACCTGGACACGCTACGCCGGGTATTCAAAGACGACAGCATCCGTTTTTACCTGGACGGCCTGGCCGTGCTGAGCAAACGGAAGGAGGCGCTGTCCCACGAGCTGCTATCGGAATACCGCTCCGGCGGCCGGTTCCCCGTGGACATACTCGCCACCAGCCCGCTGGCAAAACGGGACTCCAACCGGATAGACCTCCTGACGCGGAATATCTACCGCAAGCGCCAGCGGTCATTGACCGAGCTGCAGCAGTCCATCACCGAGGACGGGCGGCAGGTGCAACGCCTGGAGGTGCTGCTGGTGATCGTGGGCGTGGTCAGCGGGGGCATATTCTTTTGGTTTATCGTCAACCGGATCATGCACCAGAACCGGGTGATCCGGCAGCTCGATGCGTCCGAAAAGGTCAAGGAGAACTTCCTTGCCAACATGAGTCACGAGATACGCACGCCATTGAACGGTATACTGGGTTTTACGGCGCTCCTGAAGAACGAAAACAAGGATGCGGCGCTGGCGGAGTTTATAGATTCGATCGACCGGTCGGGTGAAAACCTACTGGCGATCGTAAACGACATCCTGGATATTTCAAAGATCGAAGCAGGTATGATCCGTATCGAAAGCGTCCCGTTCAGCCTGCGGAACATGCTCGGCTCGGTGAAGGTCATGTTCGGCAACCGAATACGGGAAAAGGGGCTGGAGCTTCGCATGACCGTCGATGAGACGCTGCCCGACCTCTTTGACGGGGACCTGATGAGGCTTACCCAAATCCTGGTGAATTTGCTCGGGAACGCAGTGAAGTTCACGGAAAAGGGGCATATCGACCTGGACGTCTTTGGCAGTCCGGGGGGCGGCGGCGGTTTGCTGCTGCACTTCACGGTCAGCGATACCGGCATCGGCATTGAAAAGAGCAAGCTGCCCCTCGTCTTCGACCGCTTCCAACAGGCTGAAAGCTCCACAGCCCGGCGGTATGGAGGCACTGGTCTTGGCCTGTCCATCGTCAGGGACCTGGTGACCTTGCAAAAAGGACACATCGAGGTGGACAGCGAACCGGGGAAGGGGACGCGGTTTTACTTCACCATACCCTACGCGCTGCACCGGGAACCCCTGGCGGAAAAAGCGATGGCTGAAGTCGAGGAACGGCATTTCCACCCGGCCCGGTTGCTCGTCGTCGAGGACAACGCCATGAACCAAAACCTCCTGCGCCACCTGCTGACCGGGTGGCAGTTCTCTTTTGACATCGTGGGTGGGGCGATGGAAGCGATCCGCGCCCTGGTAAACGGCTCGTACCATCTCGTCCTGATGGACATCCAAATGCCGGAGATGGACGGCTATGCGGCGACCCGTTATATCCGGCGCGAGCTCCGTCTCGATATTCCCATCGTCGCCATGACGGCGCACGCGATGGCGGGGGAAAGGGAAAAATGCCTGGCCGCCGGCATGAACGAATACTTGTCAAAACCCTTGCGGGAAAAAGACCTCTACGACATGATCGTCCGCTTCGCGCAGGAATTCCGGTACATCGACCTGGGTTATATGAAAGAGGTCAGCAAGGGCAACCGGGAATACGAAACCCTGGTCACGGAACAGTTTATCAGCGAGACGCCGGGCGACCTGGACGCGTTGGCCAGCGGTGATGTCCAGGCACGCCGGCGCACGGCCCACCACATGAAGAACAACCTGGCCGTCATGGGGTTGCTGGAAAGGCTACAGCCCGACCTGGACGCCCTTGAATACGAGGAGCTGACGGAATCTCAAGCCGCCGCCCACATCGACGCCGTCCGGGTGGCTTGCCTGGGCGCGCTGGAGGAAGCCCGCCGGCTGATGGGTTTTCCCTAAATTTATGGCATGAATGTGCTGATCGTAGACGACAACAAAATTGCGCGGGCGACGCTCCGGCAGCTTGCTTCGCAGATCGGCGACCTGACCGTGGCTGCCGAGTGCGCCGGCGCCATGGAAGCCTATAATTTCCTCCAGACGGCCCCGGTAGACCTCCTGCTGCTCGACATCGAAATGCCCGGGATAACGGGTTTGGAGCTGACGCAAAACCTGGGCGACAAACGTCCGATCATCGTCTTCATCACTTCCAAGCGGGACTACGCGGTAGAGGCGTACGAGCTGAACGTCGCCGATTATATCATCAAGCCGGTGACGCCCGCGCGCTTTGTCCGGGCGATCGAAAAAGTCCGGGACCTCCTGGACAGCGGCAGCGAGGATACCAACGTCCTCGACGACGAGTTCATTTTTATCCGGGACTCGACGATCGTCCGGCGTTTAAAGCTGGACCATATCCTGTACGCGGAGGCGATGGGCGACTACGTCAAGCTGTTCACCAAAGAAAAATTCTACGCGGTGCACAATACCTTGAAGGCGCTGGAAGAAAGGCTCCCGCCGTCGAAGTTCCTGCGGACCCATCGTTCCTATATGGTCGCCATCGACAAGATCGACACGATCCAGGACGGCGCCATCGTCATCGAGGGCAAGCCCATCCCGGTGGCAGATGCGTATCGCGCGAAACTCAACGACCGGATGAATATCTTTTAGCTCCGGCTACACTTTTTGCCCGCTCACCGATTGGCGCCTTTCCCGCCCTTGCCGTCGCGATAGTTTTGGGGCATGCGACGGACATTACTTCTTTTACTGCTCTTAGGGCCATTGGGGCTGGCCGCCCAGGACACCGCCATTGTGCTGACCTTGCCGCGGGCGCTGGGCATCGCGCGGGCGAACTATGCCGGTCTCCGGGAAAAACGCGCGTACGCGGAGGCTTCCGCGCGGGAATTACAGGCGGACAGGCGGGACGGGCTGCCGGACGCAACGCTGGGGATCGAACAAGCTTTCGGGACGTTGAACGGCCTCAATGGACTCTCCTCCGGTCAGCCGGGGCTGACGACGCTGACCAACGGACCCGTTGTCACTACGCAAAACTGGAATGCTGCGTTCGGGGCGTTGTATGTGTCGAACATCGACTGGAACATCTATTCTTTCGGGTTGCAAAGGGCGCACGTCGCGGTGGGCGCCGCACAGTACCGGCAAGACCAGGAGGACCTCCGGCAGTCGGTCTTTCAGCAGGAGGTGCGGGTCGCGGGCGCGTATCTATCCTTGCTGGCGGCACAGCGCGTGCGCATGGCGATGGAAGACAACCTGGCGCGTGCGCTGGACCTGCGGGAGGTTATCCTCGCACGGACGCTCAATGGGTTGAACCCCGGCGTCGACAGCTCCATCGCCGACGCGGAGGTTTCCCAGGCGCGGCTGTCGCTCATCGACGCACAGAACTACGAGGACGTCCGGGCAAATGAACTGGCCACCGGGATGGGTGTCGCGCCGCAGAAGTTCGCGCTGGATACGTCCTTCTCGCTCGGGCTGCCGCCGGATACGCTGGGCGCCGTCGCCGACGTCTCGGGTAATCCGGTGTTGCAATTTCTCAGCGCGCGCATCGGCACCAGTGATAAGCTGGCCGGTTATATACATAAATCGGGGCTCCCGCGGATTTCGCTGTTTGGCGTCGGACAGGAGCGCGGATCGGGTTTTGGTTCGAACTATTCGAATGACCCGGGGGATGTCTCGTCGGATTACCTCCAGGGTGTGAACCCCTACCGAACGAACTATCTGCTGGGTATAGGGCTTACCTGGAACCTGACCGGGCTCTCCCGTGTCAAGGCCCGGACCGCGGCGCAACGCTTCCGTTCGGAGGCGCTGGCGAGCGATTACGACCTGGCGCAAAGCAAGCTGCTCAACCAGCTGGCGCTCTCAGACCGGCAGATCGGCCACGCGCTGGCCAGGTACCGGGAAACTCCGGTCCAGCTGCGATCGGCGTCCGACGCCTACGGACAAAAGAAAGCCTTATACGAAAACGGGTTGAACACGATCGTGGACGTCACCCAGACGCTCTACCTTCTCAACCGCGCGGAAATAGACCGGGACATCGCCTGTAACGCCGTCTGGCAGGCCATCCTGTTCAAAGCCGGGACCGCCGGCGACCTGAACCTCTTTTTAAAACAACTCTAAACTTAAGGGTATGAACCTCATTTCTTCCGCCTTGCGTAAGCCGATCTCGGTGATCGTATTGGTCTCCGCGTTGGTCCTTTTTGGCGTGGTGGCGGTTACGCGGATCAACATCGACATCTTTCCCCAACTGGACATACCCACCATATATGTATCGCAGCCGTATGGCGGGATGTCGCCGCAGCAAATGGAAGGTTTCGTGGCAACCAATTACCAGAACCTGTATCTCTATGTCAGCGGGATCAAGTCCATCGAAACCAACAACGTACTGGGGTTGAGCCTGCTCAAGCTCAGCTTCTACAGCGGCACCAATATGGCCCAGGCCGCGGCGGAAGTCACGTCGCTGACCAACCGTGCTTTTGCCGAAATGCCGCCGGGCACTCCGCCGCCGATCATCATCCGTTTTGACGCCTCGACCTTGCCCGTCGGTCAGCTCACCCTGAGCAGTCCCATCCGGAGCAACAACGAGCTACAGGACCTGGCCAGCGTATGGGTACGGCCCGGTTTTGCGCAGGTGCCCGGCCTTTCTTCACCCCCACCCATCGGCGGTAACGTCCGCACGGTAGTCGTCAAGGTGGACCCGGTGCTTATGCGCAGCCACAACGTGACACCCGACCAGATCACCGCGGCCATCAAGGACAATAACCATATTTCTCCGGCGGGGACCGTCAATATCGGCAAGACCAGCTACCTGACGCCCGCCAACACGGTGCTACCCGCCATCCCGGACTTTGGGAACATCCCGGTCCTGTACCAGAACGGCGCCACCATCTATGTAAAGGATGTGGCGACGGTGGAAGACGGCGCCGACGTGACGTCGGGCTTTGCCTATATCGACGGGAAGCGTTCGATTTATATCCCGATCATCAAAAACGCCAATGCCTCCACCTGGTCGGTCGTCCAGGCGTTGAAAAAGGCGATCCCGCACATGCAAAACCTTTTGCCGCCCGACGTGACGCTGAAATATGTCTTCGACCAGAGCGTCTATGTCATCGACTCGGTGAGGAGCCTGATCCTGGAAGGTGTCATCGGGGCCCTTCTCACGTCCCTGATGGTGCTATTGTTCCTTAAGGATTGGCGGAGCGCCCTGATCGTCGTGGTCAACATCCCCATCTCCGTCATCACGAGCACCCTGCTCCTGAAGCTCTGTGGTCAAACGATCAATATCATGACCCTGGGCGGCCTGGCCCTGGCGATCGGCGTACTGGTGGACGAGTCCACGGTGACGATCGAAAACATCCACCGGCACCAGGAAATGGGCAAGACCCGGGCCCGCGCCATAGCGGACGCGTGTCATGAAATCGCGCTCCCCAAGCTGCTGATCCTGTTGTGTACCCTCGCTGTTTTCGCGCCGGCCTTCTTTATGACCGGGGTACCCCAGGGGATGTTCCTTCCGTTGTCCATGGCCGTGGGCTTTTCGATGATACCGGCGTACCTGTTGTCTCAGACGCTGGTGCCGGTGTTGTCCAACTGGATACTCCGGCAACGGGAGGTAGTGAAACACGGCGGTGGCGGGTTCGAACGGTTCAAGGACAGGGTCGTTTTGGTTTTGCGCAGCGCCATGAAACGTTCGAGGACCATTATAGCGCTCTATTTTGCCGGCGCCTTCGGCCTCGTTTTGTGGTTCGCGTCGTCGATCGGCAAGGACATCCTGCCCGCGGCGAACGACGGCCAGTTCCAGGTGCGGCTAAGGGCGCCGGAAGGGTCCCGGCTGGAGCACACGGAGGCCACGCTGCTCGGCGCACAGCAGGTACTCTATAGGTTGGTGGGCGGCCGGCAAAACGTGGACATCGTTTCGGCCTTCGCGGGGCAACAGCCCTCCTCCTTCCCCACCCTGCCGATCATCCTCTTCACCAGCGGGTCGAATGAAATCCTGATGCAGGTAGCGATGAAATCGTCTTTTCACATGGACGTCGACGAGCTGGAAGAGCGCTACCGCCGGGCCATGGCCGCAGCCATGCCTGATGTGACGCTCTCGTTCGAGCCGATCGACATGACCGACAAGATCATGAGTCAGGGCGCGGCCACCCCCATAGAGGTCGCGGTAAAAGGACCCGACCTGAATGCCAGCGAGTCGTACGCGGAGAAAGTAATGGCGGCGCTGCGGCGCGTGCCTTTCCTGCGGGATATAGCCTTGAAGGAACAATTGCACAACCCCGCGATCCGGGTCGATATCGACCGTGACAAAGTGAAGCAATTCGGGTTGACGATGGCGGACGTGTCGAGCTCGCTGACAGAGGCCACCTCTTCCAGCCGCTATACCGAAAAGATGTTATGGCTAAACCAGCAGAACGCCAATTCCTACGAGGTACAGGTCGAAGTGCCGCAGACGGACCTGGTCGCGATCGATGACCTGGCCGGGATCCCGGTGCGCCCCAACAGCGCGCGGCCCCTGCTGGGGGACGTGGCCACGCTGACCCAGGACCAGGTGGTAGGAGAATACGACCGCCAGGGAGCGACACGGTTTTTATCGATCGGAGCCAACATCTATGGCAAAGACCTGGGGTCCGCAGCCTCCGCGGTCCGGGCCGTGCTCGCGTCGGTGGGCGCGCCGCCCCGGGGTGTTTCCGTGGAAACCCGCGGGCTTACCAGCTTGCTGACGGATACGCTCGACAGCCTCCAGACCGGCCTCCTGATCACGGTAGTGGTGCTCCTGCTCCTGCTGGCGGCGAATTATCAATCGTTCAGCCTCGCGCTCGTCGTCGTCACGGCTATCCCGGCGGTGCTGGCGGGGTCCCTGGCGATGTTGCTGGCCACGGGTTCGACGTTGAACCTGCAGTCCTATATGGGGATCATCATGTCGGTCGGGGTTTCGGTCGCCAACGCGATCCTCCTGGTGACCAATGCCGAGGAAATCCGTAAGTCGGGCGCCGACGCCGCGGAGGCGGCGATCCAGGCGGCGGAGCTCCGGCTCCGGCCGATCCTGATGACCAGCATTTCGATGGTGGTGGGAATGATCCCCATGGCTTCCGGTTTTGGCGAAGGCGCCCAGAGCGCACCGCTCGGCCGCGCGGTCATCGGCGGGCTCATAGCCTCCACGCTGGCGTCCCTGCTCATCCTGCCGTTGATTTTTTACCGGGTGCACCGGAAAGCGTCGGTGACATCGGTTTCACTCGATCCGGACGACCCGGAGAGCATATTGTTCGACAAGGTAAATCATGCGTAATATGAAACAGTTTATTCCCCTTCTTTTCCTTTTGGCCGCTTGCGGGCATGGGTCCGTGGTCGCGCCGGCTGCTGTGAAAGACAGCGTCTTCGTACAAACATTTCCCTTGAGCAAGGGGCAGCTGACCACTGCCATGAGCCTGCCCGGCCAGTTGCTGCCATTCCAAACGGTCGACCTGTATGCAAAGGTCCCCAGTTTTGTCAAGGATATGTATGTGGACGTAGGCAGCAAGGTTCAACGCGGGCAATTGCTGGCGACGCTCGAGGCGCCCGAGCTACAGGCGTCCCGCTCCGCGTCCGAGTCCCTGTTACACACGCAGGAGGCCCTCTACCGGGCCAGCAAGGCGACCTACGACCGGCTCTATGCCACGAGCAGGATACCGGGTACGATCTCCCCGAACGAGCTGGAGATCGCGCTTGGTAAGATGGGCTCGGACAGCGCCAACCTGGCCGCCGCGCGGTCCAAATACCAGGAAGCGACGGACCTGCAGTCCTACCTCGAGGTCCGGGCGCCCTTCGACGGCATCATCAGCGCGCGGAATACCTATCCAGGGGCGTACGCGGGTCAAGGCGTGGCCACCCCGCTGATGACCCTACAGGAGCAGGCGCGCCTGCGGCTCGTTATCGATGTACCGGAGGTGGCTACCGCCTACTTCCGGAACAAGGATACGGTGCGCTTCACCGTATCGACCCTTCCGGGACGCACTTTTTCGGCGGTCGTTACCCGGATGGCGGGCGCCGTCGATCCGTCGCTGCGGACGGAAAATATCCAGATGGACGTCGTCAATTCCCATGGGGAACTTTTGCCGGGGATGTTTGCGCAGGTATCGTCCAACCTGGTAGGTTCACCGGATGTGTTCGTCGTGCCGCTGTCCGCGGTGACGGGAAACTCGAGGGACATCTTCGTGATCCGGGTGCGGCGGGGGGTTACCGAATGGGTGCCCGTCCAGAAAGGCCGCACCTCCGGAGGTAAGGTCGAGGTCTACGGGGACCTGGCGACGGGGGATAGCCTTATTGCCACAGCCACGGATGAATTAAAGCAGGGCACCCCGGTATTCGTAAAACAATAAATCCTTTTTATGAAATATCTACTTGTTTGCTGCTGCTGTTTTTTTGCGGCCTGCGGCCGCGCACCGGAGGCGCCACCCGCGTATACGCCCGGGTTCGGAGAACTGATGCTCAACATCCAAATCCATCACGCCAAGTTGTGGTTCGCCGGGGACAGCGCCAACTGGCCGCTCGCGGAATATGAAGAAAGTCTTATACGGAGCGGGTTTAAAAAACTGTCGCTGTATCATGGAGCATCGGCGGACGGGCGGTTTTTGCCGATGATCGTGGGGCCGTTGGACAGCATCGATGCGGCCATATCGCTCAAGGACCCTTCGGCTTTTCATAGGGGCTTTCTCTTGCTGACGACCACCTGCAATAATTGCCATGTGGTCACGTCTCACGGGTTCAATGCGATCACGGTGCCCGTGGCGCCGCCGATCGGCAATCAACGGTATTCGGTCCCTGCGAAATGATAGGTACCGGAAGCCAGGCGTCGCTCCGGTTGGTTGGGCAGCTTCAGGATGGCTTCGGCGCCGGGTGGTATGGTGGCGTCGTATTCCCAACCGTCGGCGTTGTTGGTCCAGGAGGATTTTATCGGGCCGTAGGGGCAGTCGTGTTCGCAGCTGAAGTTTTTGACGGTTTGGATGATGTGCGGTTCGAGGAGTATTCGCTTGAAGCCCGGCATCGTGGGGTCGGGGCGGATGCCGCCCAGGGCCTTGTACATCCAGGCCCCGATTTCGCCAAACATGATATGGTTCCGGGAGATGTCGGTTTTGGCCTCCATCGGCCAGTTCTCCTGGAGGGTCGTCAACCCGTTGACGATCCAGTAGCCCCAGGAGGGTTCGGTGGTGGCGCTGGCCAGCCGGTACGCCAGAACGGGGTAGCCGTTTTCGGACAGGGCATTGAGAATGGTCTTGGTACCCAGGAGACCGACGTCGAGCTTGACGCTGTCGGCGTTGACGCGGTCGGCTAATTTCGCCGCGGTTTTTGCAATCAGGCTGTTTGGCACCAAGCCGCGGTACAGCGCGGTGCTGAGCTCGGTCTGGAAGCCCTGGTCGTAGTTGCCGGTAGCGGGGTCGAGCCATTTTTTATTGAAGGCATCCTTGATGTGGGTAGCGAGGCTGTCGTAGTTATCGCCTTTCCGCCGCAGGATTTTTGATATGTCCGCGAGGATTTTGGCGTCGGTATAATAAAAGGCGGTCGACGTGAAGGGCACCGGCGTCTGCGACTTCACGGGTATCCAGTCGCCCAGGCCCCAGGTGCAGATGCCGTCGGGGAAAAGGGTGGCGATGTGGTCGACGTATCGTTTGATGGCGTCGTAGTTCTGGGAGAGGATGGTCGTGTCGCCATAAAAAAGGTACACCGTCCAGGGTATGATCGCCACCGAGCTGGTCCAGTCCGGACCGTTGCCCCATTCGTATCCCCAGCCGTCGGAGGGGATGATGCTCGGGAGCACGCCGTTGGGCTGTTGTTCGTCCCGGTGATCGGCCAGCCATTTCTCGTATACCGTGATACCGTCGAAGCTATAAAGACCGGTTTCGACCGCGGTGTGGGCGTCGCCGGTCCAGCCGTTCTTTTCCCGTTGCGGACAGTCGGTGGGATAACCAAAGAGGTTGGACAGGTAGGAGTTGTTCGTGGCGGCCCAGACCTTCTGGAGGATGGAGTCGGAGGTGGCTATCTTACCTGCCCGGGGCACGTCGGAGTGCATGAAGTAGGCCTTCAGGCCTTCTATGCGTATGGGTTTGTCCGACTTTACTTCCACATATTGAAAGCCCTTATAGTTGAAAGCCGGGCTGAAGGTTTCGCGACCCGTGCCCTTGCAGATGTATATGTCCGTTTGGAACGGGTCGGTGTTGTCGTGCGGGCGGTAATGGACGTTGATATTTGATTGATCGACGTGACCGGTGGGGTAGATGCGTTCGCCGTGGGTGAGGGTAATGGTGGTGCCTTTTTCGGCGTTTAGCGTTATTTCGGAGACGCCCGCGATGTTCCTGTGCAGGTCGAAGACCACATCCGTGTCGCTGAAGCGTTTGCTGACTTCCGCGTTTAGCGTGTCTTCGCGGCGGATGGGGACCATGGCCTCGGATACGATGTTCCTCGAGGGCGCGTCGGCGTATTCCGGTTCGCGCCAGGCGGTGTCGGCGTAGGAGATTTCATTCCATCCGGGGATTTCTTTATTGGCGTCATAGTGTTCGCCGGTATAGATGCTGTTGAATATCCGCGGGCCGAGGGTCGTCCGCCATTCCTTGCCGGTGGAGATCGTCTCGACCGAACCGTCGGTATAGGTCAGCCGGAGGTCCATGTCGAAGGACGGTCTGGCCCGCCAGGGGGCCTTGTCGAAATACCACACCGCGGTTGACTGGAGGTTGTACCAGCCGTTGCCGAGCTCGACGCCGATGGCGTTTTTGCCGTCTACGATGTCCCGGGTGACGTCGTAGGTGACGTAAAGGTTCCGGCGGTCAAAACGGGTGTACATGGGGTCGAGGGCGTGGTCGCCGATGCGGTGGCCGTTGATGTACAGCTGGTAAAGGCCGGCCACGGCGATGTATGCCCTCGCTTCTTTTATGGGTTTGGCGGCGTTAAAGGTCCTCCGGAAAAGCCCGGCGGGTTTGAGGGCGATATTCCGGCTGTCGGTAATCCAGTTGCCCTTCCAGTGGGACTCGCCCATCATGCCGGTTTCGAAGGTCGAGGTGCTTATCGTTTGGGGCCGGCCGTTCTTGTCCCAGGCTTGGACGGTCCAATAGTATTTGGTAAAGGGCCTTAAAGGGCTTCCCTCGTAGGAAATGAGCTGGGCGCCCGAGGCGATCTTTCCGGAGTACCAGACGGCCCCCTGGTCGGTGCGCACGGTGATGCTATAGGCGGATTGGTCGCCTTTATCCAATTGCCAGGACAGACGCGGGTGTGGGGCGTCTATGCCCAAAGGGGCTATCAGGTGTTCGCATTGGAGGTTGGTTTGAGCATCGGCGGCCCCTGTGAGGGCTACGCCAATGGCCAGGACGATACAGGTGCGCAATGACATGGGATAAAGCTAAGGAAGCCGCGCTTAACAACTCTACCGGTCTCTCCTGTTTTTGTCAATTCCATACTACACGGCCTAGACTATCGTCGATCCTTTTTTCAACGACTCACGCTTGGCCCGCTCCGTTTTCAGGCGGAAATTTGTCCCGGTTAAGGCGCAATCATATCCCATAAGAATCCGTATCCTCTTGAAAGGCCGGCCAAAGGAACTGAGGCCGCATGGAATGCCGGCCTTGGAGCAGCCCCTTGAAGAGCCAATGTTATTTAGCGTGGACAGGAGAAAGAAGAGAAGGAACCGGTTAACCGGTTCTTTTCTTTTTATATGGGTTGCGCGCTTAGCGGTTTAGCGGATATTCATTTACCCAATGAAACCCGCGGTTCACCAGCAGGAACCTGTTTTCATCCAGCTTAAGGAGGCGTATGCTCACCGTGTCACCACTCATGATACCGGACAGAGCCAGGCCGAGGGAATCCTGGCGGATGTCCATCAGGGCTTTTTGCGCGGTATCCCCGCGGGGATAGAGGGTAACGTGGCTGAAGGCGCTGTCGGGCTTAAAGACGTAGGTTTTCATACTGTCGTTTGTATAGAAAACGGTGGCAAAACCGTCGAAGTCGACCGTCATCCTTTTCCAGCGGGCGGAGTCGGTTATCAGCAGGGGGACGTCCTGGCCGTTGCGGGTCCAGGCCGTCACGTTGTATATCCCATAGTAGTGCGGCCTGGCGCCCTTGTACTTGCTTTTAGCGACATAGTTCAATACCGGCTCCAGGAGCGCCAGGAGCGTCAGGACCAGAGCGATGGGCTTGATCACCCGGCGGGTGCGGCGAAGCCAGCGGCTGGGCAGCGCCGCTTTTTCCCGGCGGGGCTCCGTCGTTTGGCGTCCGAGAAGGACTTTCCATAAACGGGGCATGTCCGGCGCCAGGAGGAAGAGGGTCATCAGGAGCAGGGTCGAGGAGAACAGCTTTACCGGTACGTCAAAAGAGAAATTGATCGCTACCACGTTGACGAGCACCGGCACGAGGATCACCGCCCCCAGCGTGGTCGTCCGCCGGAAAAACAACAATACGCCGCCGACCAGCTCGCCCCAACCGGTAAAGGCGCTAAAACCCGCGGAATATCCGACAAAGGACCAGGCCAGGCCCATGGGAGACTTGTATCCGAAGGGCTGCACCAATTGATACAGGAAAGGGGACGGCATTTGCAGGTGATATATCTTATACAAACCATAGAGGACCATCATATAGCCCAAATAATACCGGACGATAACCCGCAGCCAGTAGTACATCGCCTCGTAGTTCCTGCGCCTCCGGTCGGCAATGCCCCAGGCCACTGTTCCCACCACGGCAAAGACCAGGAGTACCAGATAGATGACATAGTTGTAGGTGGTATCTCCGCTGCCGTTTTCAAAGACGGTAATGGGCGTGCCAAGCTTTAGCACGTGTGCGCCCGTCCAAACCCCGATCGCATGCAAGCCATCCCGGTATACCCCGGACAGCCAGTCGCTTGCGCCATACAACCATTTTGTCCAACCGCCGAGGGCCCCCCAATCAGCCGTTTCGTTGAGCGGGAAAGGGCACACATATAGCACGAAAAAGCAGAAAAAGAACCGAAAGGTCCATTTTTGGGTGGTTGTCCAGACAGGCATAGATCAAAAGATAAGAAAAAAAAGCCCCGCATAAATATGCCGGGCGTTTTGCTTACTCTTAATCCAGTCAGGTTTTTACATAGGGTTACGATTGCAGGTAACGAATTTATTTGGCGTTATTGGGCGTTATTCGGGATTATTTAGCGCACCATCGTTCGAATTGGAAATTGTAGCCGATGTCGATATACCGGATGATTTTCCGGGTGTCGGGGTCCGGGGAAGAGGCGCCCGCAGGTTTGAGGCCGATCACGAAATAGTGCTGGTCTTCCTTTACGACTTCGTATATGTCGTCGGCGGCATTTTGTTGGCGGCCTTCCCTTTGATAACGGATGGCGTCGCCCACCACGACCAGCTCCCCTGGATGCAAGGGTTTCCACATCAGGTCTTTAAGCATATTCATACGACGGATTTCACTATTAAGACAGAAATAACGGGCGCGCCGACTAGTTCCCGGGCGGCTTTTTTTCAAAAACATAGGCGCCATCCACGAGCTCGCACTTCAGGTTCAAGGTGGCGCAGATGTCATCGATGGCGTCGTTGATGGTTTTGCCGTCCAGGTCTATGGTTAGCTTTTCCTGACCCAGAGCAGGGTCTTCCAGATACATTCTTTTCCTGGTGTGCTGCTCCAGGGCGCTCAGGACATCGAAGAGGGAGGCGTCGGCGAAACGCAGGACCGCCTTGCGTCTCATGGGTGCGGGGGCGGCGGTCTCGCGGAACGTCGGGAACCCGGTGGGGGGTGTTATCAGGCACATCGATCCACCTCTGGCGACGTCCCTGGTAAGACTATCCCTTTTGGAGAAAAAAGCGACCTTTCCGGAGGTGACGGACACGTGGATGCTGTCTGTTGTTTTTTCCACGGTGAAGCTGGTGGCGATATCCCGGACCTGGGCCAGGTCCATGTCCACGATAAAAGGCCGGGCGTCCTGGTGAGCCACGGTGAAACGGGCCCGGCCGCTTTTTAGTACCACGGTCCGGTTCAGGGTGTTGTAACCCTCCGCTATTTCCAGCTCCGACCTGGGTTCCAGGACTACTACGGATCCATCCGCCAGTGGAATCGCTTTTTGCCCGGCGATGGCCGTCTCAAAGTGCCGAACCGGCCGTTTGCCCTCGAAATAACCCCAGCAGGCGGCGCCGATCGCGAGCACGACGGTGGCGGCAATGCTGACATAAAGGCCTATTCTGGGTGGGGGCGCGATTTTCCTTCGCAGCAACCGCCACGCCTCGTCCTCGTCGGCGCTCTCAAATACGAGATAGTCGTCTGAAAGGGTCCAAACCAGCCCCCATTCCTCGTCATCATATGTTTGCTTTTCATCCATGCAGTACATATAAGACAAAAAAACAGCGCCACAGGACTAGACCAAAGACAAAAAAAATCAGGATTTTACTCAGCAGTTTCAGCGCGTACGCGATATGGTTCTTTACGGTATAGGCCGAAATACCCAGCTCTTCGGCGATCTGGTGGTGATCCAGGTCCTCGAACCGGCTCATTTTAAAAACCCGTTTGCATTGCCCGGGCAAAGCCTCGATCGCCCGGTACAGCCTGGCCCTTAGCTCATCCTCCTCCAGCGTACCGGGCGCCGACGTCTCCGTGGGACCCGTCGGCAGCATGGCCATGCGTTTTTTGTGGGTCTTGAGCCGGGCGACCTCGTTGAGGCTCCGGTTTACCACGGCGCGGTGAAGATAGGACTTCAGTGAAGCGTCGATGTCCATCGACGCCCCATCTTCCCATATCTTCATAAAAACGTCGTTGACAAGCTCCCGGGCGAGACCGGCATCCCTTACGATCCTGAAGGACGCCATCAACAGGAACCGGTAGTTTTCCCTGAAATAGCGTTCAAAAGCCGGCACGTCTTTCCGTTGAATCGCTCGCCAGACTTTTTCTTCTTCAGGGTTCATGCTATGGCCCGGGTATGGTGGGGTTATAGCGACAATATACGCAATTCTCCGCCGTTCGGCCTCCTAATCGGGACGTGGAGGTTTTACTACACGCTCCTCGACGCCCAATAGTAACAACCGACAGAGATACCCACCACGATGACGATCCCCACCAGGGCGGCCAGCAACGCCCTGCCCACTGGGTAAAGTACGCCGCCGTCGTCGATGTGCTGTTTGATCGCGGCACTTTGGAACTTCCGGGAAAAAAACCGGGCGATCACCAGGGAAATGATCGTATATAAATAGCCCGGGATCTGATTCAGCACCGGGATATATCCCAGCAGGAGCAAAAAGAGGATCAGGACGACGGCGACCGCCCAGGTCCACTTCGCCTTTTCCGGCTGGCCGAGGTTCCTGAAGTTCTCGGCCATCAGGAAAGCGCCTGGGAGCGGGCCGCCCAGGAAAGTGGCCAGGAAGATGGCCCATTCGCGGTTGAGTTTGTAGGGGGGAGCCAGAGATAAGAGATGGTCTTCCATGGGATAAATATAGGACTTCCGGCAATTTTGTACTTTCATGTAAAGATTATTCCTTGAAGCGGCGCGAACTGCATTCATATAACGATGTGGCTCTATTCTCAGAAATGGCGTTGGGCAACGAAGAAGCCTTTGACGTATTCTTTTACCGCTACCATACCAAAGTTTACTATTTTATCCTGCATATCGTTAAGGAAGAAGAAGTTGCCGAAGAGCTGATCCACGACGTCTTCCTCAAAATATGGTTGAACCGGAAGGGGCTGCAGCCCATCGAAAATCCGGGTAATTATCTTTTTGTAGTCGCAAAAAACCACGCCTTGCATTACCTGGAAAAACCTGCCGTCAAGCGGCAACCGCTGGAGGCCCTTTCCTTCCCGGACAAATCGACCCCCGAAGACCAGCTGCTGCTCAAGGAAAGCCTGGCCCTGATCGCGGCGGCGGTCCGGGAGCTGCCGGACCAGCAACGGCTGGTATTTCAGCTGAGCAGCCAGCAGGGGCTGAGCCGGGATGAGATCGCCAGCAGGCTCAACGTATCCCCCCATACCGTGAAGAATCACCTGGGATCCGCCCGCAAAAGCATACAACAGTATATGCAGAACCACGGTAAAATAACGGGGGCCATCCTGATCGCCCATATTTTTTTTAGCGCCCACTAGTACACGGACATATTTTTCCGGTCCCTTATAAACATGGGCATCTCCAGGGCAAGACTAGACTATCTGCTGAATCGCTACAGGACCGGTCAGGCTTCGCAGGAAGAACTGCAGGAGCTGGGCGTGCTGTTGCAAGAGGACTGGGATCAGATCGATCCACGCCAACCTGCCGACCACATCAACTGGCGACAGATGCTGGAAGCCATCAAACAAAAAGACAGACGGGAAGCGCCCGTGCGCGGTCTGAACCGTTCGGGCTGGCTCAGGGTTGCCGCGGCCGTATTGTTGTTGACAGGCGCCGGCACGGTGGCGTATTTGTATAAAAAACGCCCCGTAAAACACACGGTGGCCTATAAAACGCATACGCAGCCGATTGTGCCCGGCGGGAACAAAGCCGTCCTTACGCTGTCCGGCGGACGACAGATCATCCTCGACAGCACGGCCAGCGATACGGTCCTTACCGAGGGCGCCGACGTCGTTGCCAATGCGAACGGGGGCCTGGCCTATAGCCGTAGCACCGTGACGGACACGGGCGTGGTCTATAATACGTTGAGCACCCCGAGGGGTGGGCAATACCGGCTGACCCTGCCCGACGGCACCAAAGTCTGGCTGAACGCCGCCTCCTCCATCGAATACCCCACCGCCTTCAAGGGCAAGGACCGGACGGTCACGGTTACGGGAGAAACCTATTTCGAAGTCGCCAAAAGCGCACGTCAGCCCTTTATAGTCCGGTATGGCAACATGGCCGTCACCGTCCTGGGGACCAGCTTCAACGTCAACGCCTACCCGGACGAGACGGGTATCAGGACGTCGCTCATCGAGGGCAGCGTCAGGGTCAGCCGGGGTGACAATACGACCCTGCTGACACCGGGCCAGCAAGCCATAGTGGACACAGGGCAGGCCATCCGGGTCGCCCGCATGTCCAACCCCGCGTTGGTCATCGCCTGGAAGAACGGGTATTTCTCCTTTGAAAAAGCGGACATACCAACTGTTATGCGACAGCTGGCCCGTTGGTACAATTTCGATGTCGTCTACGAGAACGGCGCGGTACCCACCGATGCCTTCTGGGGCGACCTGAAACGCGACGCAAACCTGTCAGACATCTTCGCCGTACTGGCGAAATCGGGGATACACTTCACGATCGATGGTAACAAAGTAACGGTTCTCAACAAACATTAAATAAACACTTCTTCACCCTCCGGCCATCCGGAGACACTTCACTAAAACGATTTTGCATATGAAATGGATCCAACTGATTCTGCTTGTCTGCTATTTGCAGGTAAGAGCTGGAGGTAATGCGCAAAACATTACGTATTCCGGGAAAAATGTCCCCCTAAAAACGATATTCCAGGAGATCAAAAATCAAACGGGATATACCATTTTCTGCAACTACAGTTTATTGGAGAACGCCCACGACGTATCGATCTCCGTAAAAAACGCCTCGGTACAGGAGACGCTGAAGCAGGCCCTGAAAAACCAGAACCTGGATTATTCCATCCAAGGGACGATGATCGTCATTACGCCGAAGGCCAGCGCGCCACCTGGCCGTCCCGCCGATACGGCTGCGGTTGTAGCCCCGGATCGTGAAGTCACCGGCGAGGTCGTCAACGAAAAACAAGAGCCGGTGGCTGACGTGTCCATCGAGTTTAAAGGGGGCAACTCCGGTGGCAGCAAAGCCGATAGTAATGGCACCTTCCGAATCCGGGTTCCGGTGGGGGTAAGCACGCTGGTGTTCTCCCATATCGGCTACGCGACCCAGGAGGTCGATATCGCCGGGAAAAGCCACCTCAGGGTTGTCCTGGTGAGCTCGGTCAAATCGATCGCCGACGTGACGATCGTAAACATCGGTTATGGCACGCTCGACCAAAGGGAGGTTTCCAGCGCGATTACGCATGTCGCGGCGAAGGACCTGCTGACGGGTAACAATAACAGCGTATTGATGGCCATCAACGGGAAAGTAGCGGGCCTGACGGTCGATAACACCTCGGTGGCCGATCCAAACTCGACACCGACATTGCAGCTGAGGGGCGTCTCTTCATATGGCGCCGGGCTGACACCGCTATTCGTCGTGGACGGTATTGCGGGGGCCAACGTCGACAACATCAACCAGAACGACATTGCGTCAGTAGACGTCCTGAAGGGCGGCGCCGCCGCCGCGATTTATGGTACCCGTGGCGCCAACGGTGTGATCCTGATCACGACCAAACGGGGCGCTACCCAGGAACCGCACACGCTGTACGACTTTTTCGTCGCGACGGATCACATGAACAACAAGCCCAAGCTGCTGACGGCCCAGCAGTACATAGCCGACAGCGTCGGGCCCAATGCCGGGGGCAACACAGACTGGCTAAAGGCCCTGACGAGGAATTCGATATCCTACAAGCATACCTTGCAGGTCTCCGGCGGGAACAACAGGACCAATTACCTGGTTTCGGCGGACTACGCCAGCGCTCAAGGGGTCGACCTCCGGGCTTCCAAGCAGCAATATGGCGCGGATGCCAACCTGCACCACAGCACCGCCAACAACCTCTTTTCTTTTGATTTCAAGGTCGCGCCCCGGTACGCCAACACCAATACGTCGAACCAAAACGAATTCGACGAGGCGCTCATCCTCAATCCTACGCAGCCCATTTACGATTCCACGGGACATTACAATTTCATCCCGAACGCGGGTCTGGGGCTTAACAACCCGGTGGAGGACGCCAAAAACGTCCTTTCCCAGCAAGAGATCAAGGAGCTCGACATCGCGGGAGCCGCCCAGATGAATATACTCCACAACCTGAATACCCGGATATCCTTTAGCGAGACGAGCTTCGACATGAAATCCCTGGCGTTCACCCCCTCTACGATCACGTATGTGTTAACGCAAAATGGCGGGAACGGGCTGAATGTCGCGTCACAGAACCTGGACGACAGGGATACCAAGAATGTGGAATGGACCAACAACTACTGGCTCAATATCAAGCAGCATTCGCTGAAACTGCTCGCCGGCTATTCATTCGTCATGGACAACGAGCAGCAACTGGGTGCGTCCAACAAAGGGTTCCCTTTCGATGCCTATACCTGGAACAACCTGGGCGCCGGCACCTACGACCTTACCGGTACGACGCCTGTCAGCTCTTATCAACAGCAGGATAAGCTGATCGCCTTCTTCGGCCGGTTGAACTACGACTACGACAAACGGTATTTCCTCATGGCCAGCCTCCGGCACGAGGGTTCCAGCCGGTTCGGATACGGGAACCAGTGGGGTAATTTCCCGGGTATCTCCGGCGCGTGGATGATCACCAACGAGAAATTCATGAAGATGCGGCCCTCCTGGCTCAACACGCTAAAGCTCCGGGCCGACTACGGCGTGACGGGCAACCAGAACTTCGCCAACTACCAGGCCCTGCAAACCTATGGTAGCTTCGACTACACACTGTATAGCGGCCAGGTCTATTACGGGCTGGGCCCCCTCTCCAATGCGAACCCCTACCTGCATTGGGAAACCGCCCACAGCTTTAACGTCGGGGTAGACTTTGACCTCTTCAATGCCCGGTTGTCGGGTAGCGTCAACTACTTCAGGACCCAGAATAAGGACCTCCTGGCCTCCCTACCCGCTTCCATTCCTCCGAACCTCCAGAACAACACGGAAGTGAACGTAGGCTCGATGAAAAATTCGGGTATCGAGCTCCAGGCGACCGTCGGTGTTATCCGCGAACGGAATTTCTCGTATGACATCAGCGTCACCGCAGCGACGCTTTCGAACAAGCTGGTCTCCCTTTCCAATCAGACCTACTACGGCGGCACCTACATCGATGGACCCGGTTTTAACGCCCCCGGCACTCCCGGCTCCGTACAACGGTTACTGGTGGGAGAAAGGGTGGGTGATTTCTATACCCTCCATGCTACCGGCGTCAATAGCGCGGGACAATTGCTGGTGTATAGCCCTACCCAGAAGGCTATCGTAACCGCCGACCAGGCGAGCACCGCTGACCGGCAGTTAGAAGGCAACGGCCTGGCAAAATATACGGCGAGCATGAACAACTCGTTCCGGTACAAGAATTTCGACCTGAGCGTTTTCCTGCGGGGCGCCTTTGGATACAAGCTGTTCAATACCCAAGCCTTCTACCTCGGTCAGCCGGGCAGAAAAGGAGCTGGCTTTAACCTTCTCCAGTCCGCCTATGACGGGAGCAAGTATTCCAAGATCACCGACGACAAATCCGCTTATATCCTATCGGATTATTTCCTGGAACCCGGTGGCTTTGTAAAGATCGACAACGCCTCGCTCGGCTATACCAAACAGATAGGATCGAAGTTCATCAAGTCCGTCAGGGTCTATGCTACCGGTAGGAACTTATACACTTTCACCCGGTTCAAAGGCGGCGACCCCAGCCTCGTGCCTCAAACAGGCCTGTGGCCCGGCGCGACGACGTCGTTGAGCTATTACCCGTCGACCAGGGAACTGCTCTTTGGCGCACAAATCAATTTCTAGTCCTTTTTAAAACGATTGTAATGAAACGCATATATATTTTCGGGCTTTGTGTTCTCGGTTTGGGTCTTGGTCTCGGTTGCACCAAGCTCACCGAACTACCCTATAACGCCGTAACGGCTTCGCAGGCGCTCAATACCCAAAGCGACGTCATCTCCGACTTTTTGCGGCCCTTCGGTCACGGTTACTGGACCGTACAAGGCACGCCGTTCCAGGCCCAGGAAATCACCACCGATGAACTGATGACCGCCAATCGCCTGGGGAACTGGGCAAACGGGGGGTATGGCGCGCGTCTGCACTACCATACATGGACGATCCTCGACCTGAGCGATAACCTATGGACCGCCTTTTACCAGGGAGCTTCACTAGCCACCAACTCCCTGCAGGACATGGAAAGCCTCGACAACCCGGACAAGTTGAAAAGCCTGGGCCTTACCGAGGCCCAGCTACAGGACTTCGAGGCCGAGCTCAGGACGATGCGGGCATGGTTCCACCTCCGGGCGCTCGATGCGTTCCGGAATATCATCCTGGTGAAAATGGTCAAGGACTCCTCCGTCGCCGGTCCGCAGGTCTCGCCGCAGGAGGCATCGGATTGGATCGAGTCGGAACTGAAGGCGGCGATCCCCAACCTGCCCACCCGGCAAAGCCTGGGCGCCAACTGGATGGGCCGGTGGACGCAAGCCGGCGCGGCCGCCTTGCTGGCACGGCTGTACCTGAACTCCAAGGTATATACCGGGGTCGACCGGTTTTCCGACTGTGACACGCTGTGCAAAAGCATCATCGCCGGGAACTATGGCAGCTACAGCCTCGACCCTACCTGGTACGCGCCCTTCGACTATACCAATTCACAGAATTCCGAAGTCATCTTCGGTTTCAACGCCAATGGCGTCAACGCCGGCGACAACCACCACTGGCACTATACCAACGACATGTACTGGTGGATGATGTCCTACCAGGTGCCGAACTATTTCGGGTTCAGCGACTGGGGCTCGTCCAACTGCGAATATTCCCTGACGCCGGGCAGGAGCGTGGACAGCATCGAGTATGCATTTTCCTTGGGCAAGCCCTTTGTGAAGTTTCAGCGATATCCCGACGACCTTCGGTTGAAATTATACAAGAACCTGGGGAACAGCACTCGTGAAGGCATGTTCTTGTATGGTTACCTGCCCTACACCAACTCATCTGGTCACCCGGATACGGTGCGGGACGGTCAGTCCACCAACACGCCGCTCTTCTTCCGGGACCAGGTCGGTATGTTCCTGACGGCCCGCCCCGGCACCCGCATAGCCGATACCGTGTCGAATATCAACCACGCCGATTTTTCATCGGGTATCATACCGGTGAAATATCCCTGGTATCCTTCCAGCGATCCGAACAGGATCACCTCCAGCTATGCCGAAATACGGTACTCAGAGATCTACTATATGGAGGCCGAATGCGAATACCGGGCGGGGAATAAAGCCAACGCCGCGACATTGCTGAACGCGGTGCGGCAGCGCAACTATCCTGTGGGCTCACCCAGCTTATATGCGGCTGACGGCCACCAGCTGACGGACCAGGAAATGCTGGATGAATGGGGGCGCGAGTTCCTCGTCGAGGGGCGTCGTCGTACGGATCTGATCCGTTGGGGTGTATTCACTACGGGTACTTGGTGGGACAAGACGCCGGATGCGGACGACCACTTGAATATTTTCCCGTTTGGGCAGACGACGATGCAATTGATCAAGACCATAAAGCAAAATCCAGGATACTGATGCTCAAGTTTCTGCCGTTGGTTTTTATTATAACGACCCTTAAAGCACAGGACCGGTCGCTGCCTTCACCGGCTGCCGTCGTTAAAAGCGGCGCGTTTGCGCGGTTTACGGTACTGACGTCCCAGACGATCCGGATGGAATGGGACAGCACGGGCAGGTTCAACGACTACGCTTCGCTGGTGGTCGTCAACCGGAACCTGCCTGTGCCCCGTTTCACCACTTCGGCTTCGGGAGGGTGGCTGACCATAAAGACTCCCTCGCTGGAGCTCCGTTATAAGGAGAACTCCGGCAAATTTTCCGCCGCTAACCTCTCTATACGGTATTTGAAAGATTTCGCTTTTACCTGGGCGCCCGGTATGGCCCAAAAGGGCAACCTTAAGGGTACGTCCCGCACCCTCGATGGCATGGACGGCGATTCGAGCCGGTATTCCAAAAAGCCTTTGTCGCTGGAAGACGGGTTGTTGTCAAAGGACGGCTGGTATTTTCTGGACGACTCGAAGTCGTTGTTGTTTGACCGGTCCGATTGGGCCTGGGTTAAGGAACGCCCGGATACTGCCGCGCAGGATTGGTATTTTATGGGGTATGGGCATGACTACAAGTCGGCGTTGTACGACTTTACGCTGATTGCCGGAAAAGTGCCGCTGCCGCCCCGTTATGCGTTTGGGTACTGGTGGTCGCGTTATTGGCGGTACTCGGACAATGAGCTGCGGGACCTGGTATTTAACTTTAAGCGTTTCGACATCCCACTGGACGTGCTGGTCATCGACATGGACTGGCACAAGAACCTCAATAACGATGGATGGACGGGGTGGACCTTTGATGACGCGCTTTTCACATCGCCGTCGCAGTTCCTGTCGTGGGCGGCTTCCGCCGGTTTGAAGATTACGATGAATCTGCACCCGTCATCGGGGATTGCGCCCCTGGAACCATCCTATTCCGCGTTTGCGCATGCGATGCATTTCGACACCGCCGGTTCCCGGACGATTCCCTACCTGGGATCGGATAAAAAATTCATGAAAACCCTATTCGACACCGTGCTCCACCCCTATGAACGACAGGGCGTGGGCTTCTGGTGGCTGGACTGGCAACAATGGGGGCACGACAAAGCCATACCGGCCTTGAGCAATACGTGGTGGCTGAATTACGTCTTTTTTACCGAAATGGAGCGCACGTCTCCTTACCGGCCTTTGTTGTATCACCGCTGGGGCGGGTTGGGCAACCACCGTTACCAGGTCGGTTTCTCAGGCGACACCTATATTACCTGGAAGTCCTTGGAGTATCAACCTTACTTTACCAATACCGCCTCCAATGTCTTGTACGACTACTGGAGCCACGACATCGGCGGGCACCAGGCCGCTTACCGCGACCAGGGTATCGACCCGGAGCTGTATGTCCGGTGGATGCAGTATGGCGCCCTGAGCCCGATCTTCCGTACCCATTCGAGTAAGAACCCGAGGATGAACAAGGAGCTGTGGAATTTCACCGGCCCGGTTTTCAATGCGCTTACGGGCGCCGTACGATTACGGTATACGCTGGCGCCCTATATCTATACGATGGCGCGGAAGACCTATGACTCGGGGGTGGCGCTGTGCCGGCCGATGTATTATTCCTTTGGGACTTTTGATGAGGCTTATGAATTTACCAGGGAATACCAGTTCGGGGACGACATGCTCGTCGCGCCCATCGGGGCGCCCATGGTGGATGGGGCTTCCACGGTCCGCGTCTGGCTCCCGGGCGGTAACGATTGGTATGAATGGAACACGGGTACGCTCTTGAAAGGGGGGCAGACCGTATCGCGTAAATTTTCGCTGACGGAATATCCCATGTATGTCAAGGCGGGCGCCATCGTGCCGATGTATCCCGCTGTTTCTTCTTTGAAAGAGGCCCCTCGTCAAACGATCATCGGGGTATTCCCCGGAGGGGCTTTTGCTTCCGCGGCTATTTATGAAGACGCGGGGGATAGCAAGGATTATGACAGGCACTATGCAGTTACACGCGTGACGTCGTCCCGTACGGCCAGGACGCTTCGGATAACCGTCTTGCCGAGAACGGGGTCTTTTGCCGGGATGGCGGCCGTCAAGGACTATCAGGTGAAGTTGATCGGATCGGAGATGCCGGTGTCCGTGTCGGTCGATGGCAAGGCGCTCTCCGGGTGGAAGTATGAAGGAAGCTCGCTGAGCGTAATCATCGATGTGCCGGGCGTGGTTTGTGCGCGCGGGGCGTCGGTTACCGTGCGGTATAGCCTGTCGGACTCCGTCGACGTCAACAATGGACTGGTCGAAAAGATGAAGACCTTGTCGGAGGCCACGCTGGCACTGAAATACCGGAATGCGGACCTGCTCATACCCGTGTCTGTCGGGAGCGCGGAAGAGTTGAACCGGGCGCTCGAATATTATCCCACGCGGTTTTATTCCCTTATCAGGGACTTTGACCGGAATTTCGCGCATATCCCCGAAAATGTGAAGGGTATGCGGCTATCGCAGGCGGATGAGGCGTGGTATTTGAAGACGTTGGGCTTTTGAGTACTTTTAATATATGAGAAAGCTGATCTACTCCATCAATACCACGCTGGACGGTTGCTGCGACCACACCAGGCAAACAGGCAGCGACGACATACTCGATTATTTTGCCGCCCTTTTGCGCGACGCCGGAACGCTGCTCTATGGACGCATAACTTATCAATTGATGGTCCCTTTTTGGCCGGATGTCGCCAAAAACCGATCCGGACAGACCGCGGCGGCCAATGGTTTCGCCGAGGCATTTGACGCGGTACCTTCCAAGGTTGTTTTCTCCCGGACATTGGACAGCCTCGAAGGCGCCCGTGTCGTCCGGGGAGACCTCCGGGAAGAAATACTCAAGCTCAAGCAGGAGCCGGGGAAGGATATCTCTGCCGGCGGCATCGATCTCGCTTCGCAGCTCATGGAGCTCGACCTGATCGATGAGTACCGGTTCGTGGTTCGGCCGGCGCTCGTGGGGGACGGGAGGCGGTTGCTGGAGGGGATTAGTCTGCCGAAGACCTTGCAGCTGAAGTTTGTGGATGCGACAGTGTTACAGTCGGGGAGCGTAGCGCTGAAATATGTGAAAAATTAAACCTGGCGCGGGCGGGACTGCCAGTGCGGCGGCGCCGCCGCCTACCATGACGAAGAAGCTGGACCATTGGTCGGGCATGGGTTCTGCTTTTAGGGTTATTTTTTCGGTAGTACGAGCCCAGGGCCTTCCGGGTTGCCGGGGGTAAAAAGCGCCCAGCGACCCTCGGAGATGATGTCTATCTGGTTGTCGACGACTTTGACTGCAGACTCATCGTCAATGGCATACACAGGCGTGGGGGTCATCTTTTCCGCCCATATTCTTGCGTTAGTGTCGGTTGCGTCGGGGAATTCGGGGTTGCAGAAATGGGGGATTATCGCGAAATCGACCAGCCCTGCTCCGTGGGCAGTGAGGTGGGGATATATCGCCGTCGGGATGAACAGCGCGTTGGATTCTTCGATGGGTTTGCCCAAAAGGTCGAGGAGCGCGTTGTGGATGCCCGGGTTGCTGATGCCGCTGGAGGTGAGGAGGAATTTCATTTCTCTTATCAATTAAATGACGCCCTGAATTCCAGCGGAGTCATATTGGTCTTGATTTTGAAAAGCCGGCTAAGGGACTGGGAATGTTCGAAGCCAAGTTTGTAGGCGATTTCCGCAACCGACAAATTGGTGATC
>NZ_DATJIY010000164.1:0-17995 GCF_035492835.1 Dinghuibacter sp. | reverse complement strand
ACCCCACCCCGCCTCGTGGGCTTGCTGAGCATGCTGGCGTCAGTTATTCGGATTAGTCTTTGAGCCCGTGCTCGAACCGCTTCTGGAGGCGCTCCGCGACATCCAGGCTGCGCTGCATGTCGGCGCCGGTGTGGATGGGGGCGTAGAGGGACAGCTCGCATTCTTCGAGCAGCCGGCGCACCTCTTCGGTGACAAACGGACTAAAACCCTTTTGCTGGAGGCGCTGTAATACCAGCGCCTTGTCCCGTTCCTGACCCAGTTCGAGGCGCTCGCGCAACATCCCCCAAAGACCGGCGTTCAGTTCCCGGTAATAGGCACCGCTATTGCCATCGCGGAGCTGGTGACGCGCGGCTTCCATCCAATCCCGGGTCTGGAATGTAGTGATGGCGGCGGGGGCGATGTAGGGCTGGGGCTGGGACGCCATTTCGGCGGTCCTACGCATAGGTGCGTTGTCGGCGCCGGCGGCAGCGGCTATGGGTCCGGTGGTTTTGGGCGTTGGTTGTTGCACGACCGGTTGGGATTTTTTGCGGCGGCTCAGACCGAGGAGCACGATGAGCGCCACGACCGCCGCTGCGGCAGCCCATATCCAACCCGGCGTATGGCGTTCGCGCTGGTTTTGGACGACCGCGCTGTCCGGTGCCCTGTGCCCGCCCGGGCCGGGCAATACGTCCAGCAACAACGGGGCGGTGGAGTCGGTCTTATAGGTCGCGGTCTGCGGATCGAAGTAGGAAAAACGCACGCCCGGCAGCGTATACTTTCCATCCCGGCCGGCGGTGAAGGCATAGGAAAATATCTTCCGGCCCTTGATCGGTGAGATGGTCTGGTCTATCTGTTCCTTGGCGGCGGGATCGAAGGCTTCCAACCCATCCGGCAGGCGCATGGACGGGGCATTAATCAGGGGGAGGTTCCCACTCCCGGTCAGGACCAGCTGAAGCGTGTCGGTCTGGTTGGCTTTTACGGTGGTACTCGTCAGGTTTGCCTGGAGGGTAAACTGACCCACGGCTCCCGTAAAATCGAGCGGCTTGCCGGCGTCCGGGAGCGGCTTTACGTGGATGGTGATGGGTGCTGTCGTGAGGTTGAGGGTGTGTTTTTCCGGGACACCCGAGACGCCTTCCTCGTCACCCCAGAAATCCCGCATCATCTGGTCGAAAACGGAACCGGCGGGCGCCTGCTGGGCCTTGGCGGCGGGTTTGCCTTCCCTGAAAAAGGTGATATTGTTGTCGATCTCCACGGGTTCTATGGTCAGGTCCCCGCTTTGCAGCGGGTATAATTGCGCCTTGCGGATGAGGTAGGTGTTGAAAGGCCGGCCTCCCAGGACTTCCCGGGACACCGAACCCTGTTCGGGTTGCACCATTTCGAAGACCGAGAACCCGCTAAAGGACGGCCGTTCCGCTACCTTCGAATCGGATTCCAAACGGGAGTACAGCTTGCACGTCGCCACCACGGGTTCGCCGACATAGACGGTATTACGGCTGGCGTTCATCTTCAGGATCATGTTGTGGCGGATCTTGTCCTCCGCCTTTTCGCCCTTGCGCAGGAACTGGTCCCCATAAGCCTCCCTGCCCGGGAAGGGGTCCGCGCTCATGGGCGGCATCATGCTTTGGAAAGGGCTCTGTGGGGCTGTATTGCCACCCACGCTACCCTTTACGATCTCGATGGTGACACTGTTGGAATGCACCGCCTGACCGTTCAGCTGCGCGGTGGCCGGACCGATCGTGAACTTGCCCAAGCCGGAAGGCTTGAGGTAAAAGCTGACCGAGTAATACCGGCTGGCGTTCCCGTTGATCAACTGAAAACCGCTGGTATAGGACGGCCCCTGGACCACCTGGAAGGGACTGAAATTCGGCGGCGCGAATTGGTCCACTTCCGAGACGCCGTCCAGGGTGAAGTCGATCTCCACGACATCCTGGTCTCCCGCCACCTTCGGCGAAACCTTTGCCGTAAAGGATGCCTGGGCTGACAGGCGTTGGGCCGCGGCCAGCATCAGGAAACAAAACAAGGAGAACCGTATGGGTGTCATGACGAGGGACAAATTTAATAACCACGGCTCAAAAATGGTGTTAAAGGTCGGCGGCCCAGGCGCCGGCGGCGGGGCATCGGCACGCGGCGCCGGCGGGGGCTCACAGGTCGCCCAGCTGGGGCCTCATGATAATGTCCTCCACCGTTGCCTGCGGCGATAACATCGCCGCCGCGTATACCATACGGGCCACATCCTCAGCCTTCATGATGCGTTCCGGCGCCACGCCGGACCCGTCCCAGGAGGCGGTCCAGGCGGCGCCGGGGCATACGGCCGTGACCTTGATCCCGTGGGGTTTCATGTCCTCCCGGAGGTTTTTGGAAAACCCCAGGAGGGCGAATTTGCTGACGCTATAGGCGCCTCCGTATTTGTAGGCCTGGAGGCTGGCGATGGAGCAGATGTTGAAAATATGACCCTGTCGCCGGGCCATCATCGGCGGCAGGAGGGCCCGGGTGAGGTGATACGCGCTGTATACGTTTGTCGTCATCATCTCTTCGAGGGTCCCTTCGGGCTCATCGTACACGTTCCCCATCACGAACCGCCCCGCGTTGTTGATCAGGATATCCACCGGACGGCCTCGTTCCAGCGTCCAGCGGCCAAACGCCTTTGCGTCGTCCGGTTTGCTCAGGTCCGCGGGTTTCGCGTCTACGGTTATACCCGGGTAAGCCGTACGGAGATGGCTGGCCGCTTTATCCAGGTCGGCCGCGCCACGGGCGCACAGTGTCAGTGAATGGCCGCCTTGGGCGAATATTTCTGCAAAGGCAAGGCCGAGGCCTTTCGAGGCGCCGGTAATTACTACATTCATCCAGCTCAGGTTTAGACCGCGCGGCGTCCGCCGCCGGGCGATTTTGCCGCGGAATCTCCGCTTTGCGCAGTAGATTGCGGCTATGCAATATCGGCACATTTTCTTTGACCTGGACCATACCCTGTGGGACTTCGACCTAAACGCCAAGGAGGCGCTGCTGGAATTGTTCGACCGGCTTGACCTGCCTTCGGAAGGTATCACCGATTTCGACGCCTTTTACCGGTGTTACCTGCACCACAACCAGGTCCTGTGGGACCGCTATCACCACGGGCACATCAGCAGCGAAGAGCTGAAATGGAAACGGATGTGGAGGACGCTCCTCGACTTCAAGATCGGGAGCGAGCCGCTGGCCCGTAAAATGAGCGCCACCTTCCTGGAGCTCCTGCCGGAAAAACAGAACGTCTTTCCCTATACCTTCGAAATCCTCCGCTACCTCCGGGAGAAAGGATACCTGCTGCACCTCATCACCAACGGCTTTGAACAGGTGCAGTGGCGCAAGCTGCGGAACAGCCGGCTGGACGACTATTTCGAGGAGGTCATCACGTCGGAGCGGTCGGGGAGTATAAAACCGCAGCGCGGTATCTTCGAGTTCGCCTTCCAATTGACCGGAGCGACCGTTGCCGATAGCATCATGATCGGCGATAACCCCGACGCGGACATCCAGGGCGCGCTCAATATGGGGATGCACTGCATCTTCGTAAACCACATCGACTCAAAAGAAGAGGTGCCGGCTACGTATAGCATCCGGCACCTCAAAGAATTGGAGTCGATATTGTAGCGCGCGGCGCCCGGGTGGGCCGCGGCGCGCCCGGGGCTTAGTGCCCCGCTTTCGCGTAGTGCTCGGCGACCTTTGACCAGTTGACCACGTTCCAGAAAGCCTTGAGGTATTCCGGGCGACGGTTCTGGTACTTCAGGTAATAGGCGTGCTCCCATACGTCCACCCCGAGGATGGGCGTACCCTTGACTTCCGCCACGTCCATGAGGGGGTTGTCCTGGTTGGGGGTGGAGGAAACTTCGAGCTTGCCGTCCTTTACGATCAGCCAGGCCCAGCCGCTGCCAAAACGGGTGGCGCCGGCGGTGCTCAGTTTTTCCTTGAAGGCGTCGAGGGACCCGAAGGTGCCCTTGATGGCGTCGGCCAGCTTGCCTTCGGGCTCGCCGCCCGCATTGGGCGCCAGGATTTCCCAGAAGAAGGAGTGGTTCCAGTGACCACCACCGTTGTTCCTGACGGCAGGGCTGATCGTACCGGCGGTTTTCACCAGCTCTTCGAGGGACTTGCCGGCGTGGGGCGTGCCGTCTATGGCTTTATTCAGATTGTCGACATAGGCCTGGTGGTGCTTGTCATGGTGTATTTGCATGGTCTGCGCATCGATGTGCGGCTCCAACGCGTCGAAGGCGTAAGGCAAAGGGGGAAGTGTGAACGACATAGATGTGTATTTAGAGATTATATCCTCAAAATTAGGGCCTCATCGCTTACCCTGGAAAAAAGACTTCATTAAGCCTGCACAATCCGCCGCCAGGACGTCCCTGGTAAGCGCCGTTTTCGGATGGAAGGGGTTATTCTGCCCACATACGTGCCGGTATCCGTTCTTGTCGTCGGCCGCGCCCTGCACCACCCGCCCTATTTTGCTCCAGTAGAGCGCGCCCGCGCACATCAGGCAAGGCTCGACGGTCACGTACAGGGTCGCCTCCGGGAGGTACTTACTGCCCAGGAAGTTGAAGGCGGACGTGAGGGCGATGATCTCCGCGTGGGCGGTGGGGTCGCTGAGGCGCTCCACCTGATTGTGGCCGCGGGATATGATACGGCTGCCTATGGTGATGACGGCGCCGACCGGGATCTCTCCGTCGGCGTAAGCGGTCCGTGCCTCGGCCAGAGCCATGCGCATAAATTGTTCGTCCTGATCCATTCCGGGCCTTTGGCCGAAGGTACTTACTTTTGACCCATGCACGTTCCCCTGGAATCCATGCGCGCCTGGTACGACACCGGGCAAACACGTCCACTGTCCTTCCGCAGGGCCCAGCTCCTGCGTTTGAAGGAAGCCCTGCGCGCGCACGAGACCGAGCTGCTGGACGCCCTCCACCGGGACCTGCACAAAGCGCCCGCCGAAGCCTACGCCACGGAATTGGGACAGGTCCACCAGGAGATCACCCACACCCTGCGCCACCTCAACCGCTGGGCGCGGCCCGAGCGCCGGCCCACCCCGCTCGCCTTCTTCCCTTCGTCGAGCGTCGTCCTCAAAGAACCGCTGGGCGTGGTACTGGTCGTCGCGCCCTGGAACTATCCGCTGATGTTGTTGCTATCGCCGCTGGTGGGAGCGCTGGCCGCGGGTAACTGCGTACTCTGTAAACCCTCCGAACTGGCGCCCGCGACCGCCGCGGCGCTCGAGCGACTCCTCACCGGCCTTTTCCCACCCGAATACGTCGGCGTCCTCCAGGGCGACGGGGCCGCGGTGCTGCCCTCCTTGTTGGAACGGGCGCGCCCCGACCATATTTTTTTCACCGGCTCCATACCCGTCGGCAGGGAAATCCTCCGGCTGGCGGCGCCGGGCCTGATCCCCGTCACGCTCGAACTGGGCGGGAAGAGCCCGCTGATCGTCGATAAGGACGTACCGCTGACCATCACCGCGCGTCGCATCGTACAGGGCAAATTCATCAACGCCGGGCAGACCTGCGTTGCGCCGGATTACCTGCTGGTGCATGCGGCCATCCGCAACGAGCTGGTGGAGGCGCTGCGTGCGGCGATCCGGGAATTCTTTGGCGACGATCCCTCCGCATCCCCCGACTATGGGCGAATCATCAATCAGCGCCGCTACGAGAGGTTGCGGAACTACCTCTCGCAGGGCCGCGTGCTGTGTGGTGGCGCCGCCGCGCCGGAATTGTACATCGCGCCCACGCTCATGGACCAGGTCTCCCCGGAGAGCCCCCTGATGCAGGAGGAAATTTTCGGGCCGATCCTGCCCATATTTACGTATGCGTCAAAAGAGGAGGCCCTGGCCTTTGTGCGCACCCGACCCTGGCCGCTCGCGCTCTATGTGTTCAGCGGGGACCGCACCTTCACCGATTATTTCGTGCGGGAAATACCCTTTGGCGGCGGCTGTGTCAACAACACGCTGGTCCACTTTGGCAACGCGTCCCTGCCCGTCGGCGGTATCGCGCTCAGCGGCCTCGGGCGATACCACGGGGAAGAGAGCTTCCGCACCTTTACGCATTACAAGTCGATCACGCGCACGGGCACGTGGCTCGATCTAAAGCTGAAGTATCCGCCGTATGGCGGCAAGCTGAAGCTGTTCAGGAAGTTTTTCCGCTAGAGCGCCGCGCAGGACGACTCCGCCACCTGGCTATCGGAGAACCCGACGAGGTGTCGCTCTGCGACAAACCCCGAGTAGCGCACGCGAATCTCCTCCAGCACCGAGACGACCGCGTCGTAGTCCGCGGCGGTAACGAGCCGCGTGCGGAAATCCTTGATGTGCGGAAGACCCTTCAGGTAATTTCCATAATGCCTCCGCATCTCCAGGATGCCGAGTACCGGACCCTTCCAGGAAACCGACCGCGACAGGTGCTGCATACAAACGTCTACGCGTTCATCGATGGTGGGCAACGGCAGTAATTCGCCGGTGGCCAGGTAGTGCTTTATTTCGCGGAAGATCCATGGGTAGCCGATGGCGGCCCGGCCGATCATGAGACCGTCGACGCCGTAACGGTCCAGGTATAAACGGGCCTTCTGGGGCGAATCGATGTCCCCGTTGCCAAAGATCGGTATGTGGATGCGGGGGTTGTTCTTGATTTTGCCAATGAGCGTCCAGTCCGCCTCGCCTTTGTACATCTGCGCGCGGGTGCGGCCGTGGATGGTGAGGGCCTTGATACCCTCGTCCTGGAGGCGCTCGGCGACCTCCTCGATGTTGATCGAAGCCTCGTCCCAGCCCAAACGCGTCTTGACCGTAACGGGCAGGTCGGTGTTCCGGACGACCGCGCGGGTGAGACGGACCATGAGGTCGAGGTCTTTTAGTACACCGGCGCCGGCGCCTTTGGAGACGACCTTTTTGACCGGGCAGCCAAAATTGATATCCACCAGGTCGGGCTGGGTAGCCGCGACGATCTTCGCGGAAAGACCCATGGCCTCTTCGTCGCCTCCGAATATCTGGATGCCCACCGGGCGCTCGAATTCAAAAAAGTCGAGCTTCTGGCGGCTTTTGATGGCGTCGCGGATCAACCCCTCGCTGGAGATGAACTCGCTGTACATGAGGTCGGCCCCACTGGCCTTGCACACCGCGCGGAAGGGCGGGTCGCTTACGTCCTCCATGGGCGCGAGCAACAAGGGGCTATCCGGCAGCGTAATCGGTCCTATTTTCACCATCATTCAAAGTTTGCCATTCACAACTCAATGGCGCGCGGGCGCCAAAAATTTTGAAGGCGCGCGGGCGCGCCTAAAAAGCTGTAAATTTACGCCTTATTTCCCTTATGCCCATGCGCCCCATCCTTGGCGATAAACCCCTTTGGATTCAGTGTATCCTGCTTGCCTCCCTGCTCATCCTTTTTATGGGTGTCATGGGCGCGGTGTCTCTCCTCATACCCGCACAAGCACTTCAGACTCAAGCGATGGTGGAATCCCTTGGCTTCGAGCTGCTGGTATCGCTGACCTTTGGCGCCCTGATTTACAGCCATCCCTTCCGGGAAACCGGTTTTACACCCGCTTCCAGCCATTGGTTTTATCTTCTGGCGGCTACGGTCGTGCTGGCCGCCGTCCCCGTGACGCAGGTGTTGGACCAGTGGAACCAGAACCTGCACCTGCCGCACGCCCTGGCCTCCACGGAGAAATGGATGCGCGACACCGAGGCGTCGCAGGACAAAACCATCGACAAGCTGTTATACATGCCCAACCCCGGTTACCTTATCGCGAACCTTTTTGCCATGGCGTTGTGTACGGCCATCGGCGAGGAGGCGCTTTTCAGGGGGGTCGTGCAAAAAATACTGATCCGCGCCACGCGGAACATCCACGTGGGCGTTTGGCTGGGCGCCGTCTTTTTTTCCGCGATGCACTTCCAGTTCCTGGGGTTTTTCCCCCGGGTGGTGCTGGGGTTGGTGCTCGGTTACCTGTATGTCTACAGCGGCAGCCTTTGGCCCTCGATCGTCGCCCACTTCGTATACAACGGCTCGCAGGTACTTTATTTCTATGTCCATCCTTCATCGACCGGTGGCGCGGCGATACCGCCCCTATACGGCCTGGTCAGCACGGGTCTCGTGCTGGCCGGTTTTGTCTGGATGAAAAATTTAAACTCGTTGCATGGCCCTGAACGTCGCCACCTTTAAGACCCGGACGCTGTCCGCCCTCGTATTTGTCGTGATCATGGCGGCCGGTCTTCTTTGGAACCGCTGGTCTTTCTTTGCGCTCTTTACGCTCATCCATTTCGGCTGCTGGTGGGAATACCTGAAGCTGATGGGAAGGATCGACCCCGGGTTCAGGACCATACACCCAGGGTGGCGTTTTGGCTTCCCGCTGATTGGCTGGGGCGGCATGTGGTGGGCTCTTCATGGCATACCCGAAGCGGCCGACGGCCTTTCCTTCGCCGGCTATGTCGGAGACGGCGTGCTGTCGGCGGGCGCCTTGCTGGTGGCCGCCGGCACCGTACTCCAACCGAAGGGTGCGGGGCGCAATTTCTGGTATGCGCTGGCGGGGCTGGCATACATCTCGCTGCCCTGGTTCCTGATGATCCTCTTCCACGGGGCGGGTGACGAGCTCCTGTCGATGACGCACCTCTTTGGCGGATCGCCCACCTTGTATCAAACGATCGCCTATCCCGCGGCGCTGCCCTGCATACTGATCTTTTCCATCTGGATCAACGACACGATGGCGTATATCGTGGGATCGTTTGTGGGACGCACGCCGTTTTCTCCGGTATCCCCAAAGAAGACCTGGGAAGGAACGGCTGGGGGCGCCCTATTGTGCGTGGGCGCGATGACGCTGCTGGGACGCTACGTGGGTATTTACCAGCCCGCGGTATGGATCGGCTTTTCGACGATAGCCGCGGTCGTGGGTACCGCGGGTGACCTCCTGGAGAGCAAACTCAAGCGCCTGGCGGGCGTCAAGGACAGCGGGAACATCCTGCCGGGGCACGGCGGATTCCTGGACAGGTTTGATTCGCTGCTGCTGGCGACGCCCGTCGCGTATGCCTATTTTTTGATCCTGGGCATGTGATTCCTTACCTTTGCGGCATGACGATCCACCGAGAAGGTTACCCCTCTATTGCGATCAGCGCCGTGCTGTTCATCATCATTAACCTCCTGTCGTTTGCGTTCATCAGCGCACACATACCGATCCTGGCCTGGCTGATCTTTTTGGTGACCCTTTTCCTGCTGCTTTTTATGATCTCGTTCTTTCGGATACCGAACCGAAAGCTGACGATCAACCCCGCTGAAGTCATCTGCCCCGCGGATGGTAAGGTGGTCGTCATCGAAGAAACCGACGACGTCGAGTATTTCCACGACAGGCGTATACAGGTTTCGATCTTCATGAGCCCCGCCAACGTACACGTCAACCGCAACCCCATCAGCGGCGAAGTCGTTTACAACCAATACCACCAAGGCAAGTACCTGGTCGCCTGGCATCCCAAATCCTCCACCGAGAACGAACGCCATTCCGTCGTCCTGACCAACGACCGCACCACCATCCTGGTCAAGCAGATCGCCGGCGCCTTGGCCAAGCGCATCGTCAATTACCTCAGCATCGGCCAAAAGGTCGAACAGGGCCGCGAACTCGGATTTATCAAGTTCGGCTCGCGCGTGGACGTCCTCCTGCCCCCCGGCACCAAAATCAACGTCCACATCGGCCAAGTCGTCCAAGGCGGGGTCACCGTACTGGCTACGGTTTGATCGCGTTCATGCTGCTGCGCCCCACTCCCACGACGTGCCGCGCTATTGTCTCACGCCCTGCCGCACGTCCGGAATAGACGAGGGGTCCCGCCCTCTTTTTCCCTCGTCTATTCCGGGCGCTTAAGCGCGCGGGTAGCAGGTGGCGGTCGGCGCTCGAGTAGCGGTTGGCGGGTAACGGATAACGGTTGGCGCGCCGAGGTAAGATTTGGAGGACGCGAAAATTATACCTAACTTGTAACCGAATAGTTACCCATGGACCTAAGAAGGGACGTATTTCAGGCGATAGCCGACCCCACCCGCCGGGAAATCATTGGTTTGCTGGCCCGCAAAACGTTGACGTTGAATGGGGTCGCGGAGAATTTTACGGTGAGCCGGCCGGCCATTTCGAAGCACATGAAGATTCTGGCGGAGTGCGGGCTCGTGGACATCCGGCAGCAGGGACGGGAGCGCTATTGCGCCGCCAACCTGCAGCGGTTGAAAGAAGTATCGGAATGGACGGACCAGTACCGGCAGTTCTGGAGCGCCAAGCTGGACCAGCTGGAGCAGTTCCTGAACGAGAACAAAGACAATAAATAATCAAGCATATGGCCTTCCTACCAGGAAGCATCCTCCGCCAGGGCGATGCTTATACGCTCCGCTTCGAAAGGCATCTGCCCCATCCCGTCAAAAGGGTCTGGACCGCGCTCACCGAGCCGGAATACCTCGCCAAGTGGATGGCACCGGCAACCGTCGACCTGCAACCGGGCGGGGTCTTCATTTTGGACTTCGCGCACGACCCCAAGGTAATGGAAGGCAAGATCACGCGGGTGAGGGAATACGCGCTGCTCGAATATACCTGGGGCGGGGACGTCGGTCCGCGGTCGCTGGTCACCTGGGAATTGTTACCTCAGGGTCCCGAGGCCTGTCTGCTGGTGCTGACCCATTCCAAACTAACCGAGGACGTACAGGGCTTTGGCGCGGGTTGGCATACGCACATCGACCTCATGGCCGAGGTACTGGATGGGACAAGGGACGAATTCACCTGGGATGACGATTGGTGGAGAAGCAAGCTGCCTGACTACGGTACAGGGTCATAACCATGACCGCCCCAGGGATGACAGCGGGAGATGCGCCGGATAGCCAGCCAGCCGCCTTTCAGGGGACCGTACTTCTTGAAGGCCTCCAGGGCGTAGGCCGAGCAGCTGGGGGTGTACCGGCACTTCGGGCCTATCACCGGGGAAATGGCCCACTGATACAGCTTGATGAGCAGGATAAAAGGAAGGGACAATATGTACTTCAGCGTCTTCATGCCGTGCCGGCGCCCGGTCTCAATCCATGTAGCTTCCTCAAAATTACACCAATCCTGGTCATCATCTCCGCCTGGGTCGGCAGATCCTTCCCCGTGAAGATGATAAATGCCTGCAGCCCTGGCAGGGGCTCCTGCTGGAGTCGCCAGGCTTCGCGCAGGAGGCGCTTGATACGGTTCCGGTCCACGGCCCGCTTGAAGTTCCTTTTGGGCGCGCCAAAACCGATCAGCGTCGCGCCATCTCCTTCCCAATGGTAAAAGACCTTCAGCGGAAACGCATTGAACGACTTCCCCGACTGGAAAAGGGCTTCGATCCGTTTCCGGCTTTTGAGGCGCTCGGCGCGGGTATATCGGCGTGGCGTGGACATATGGGAAGGACGCGTCCCGGAGGGGGCTCAAAGGAAAAAAGGCGGGCATGAGCCCGCCTTAAAATATGGTAAAAAGCAAAATTCTATTTCAGCCGCGAGTCGTCGGAGACGGTCAAGCGCTTACGCCCTTTCGCACGCCGGGAAGCGAGTACCTTGCGCCCGTTAGCCGTTTGCATACGCTTACGGAAGCCATGCACGGTCTTACGACGACGCCTGTGGGGTTGGAATGTTCTCTTCATTTTTAACGAACTTCAAGAGTTTAATAATCAGTTTCTTACGGAAGCCACCATGCTACCGTTCCCGGTGAAAGGAGGGCAAAGGTAATAAATAAAATTGAAAAACCGGGGCGCAAACCCCGGTTTATGCTATAAAATCTTATCTGCCGTTTCTCACTATTTGCCTGCAGCGATACCCAGCTTCGTCTTCACGAGGGGCAGGATGTCGTCGCTCGGGGGATAGACCCAGAGGTTTTCCTTACCCATGATGTAGGTATAGCCTTTTTCCTTGGCTACTTCCTGGATGGCTTCCATGGCCTTTTTCTGGATGGGGCCGTATACTTCCTGTTGCTTCAGGCTCAGCTGTTGCTGGGCGTCCTGGTTGTAGTTCTGGAGACGGTTGGCGAGCTCCTGGATGCCACGGGTTTCGAGGTCCTTCTTGGCCTGGCTCATGGCCGTGGAATCCTTGATATAAGCCGCGTAACGGGTTTGGAGTTCCGCCTGGATGTCTTGCTGGGCCTTGGCCAGACCATCACGGTATTGGGCGATGGTGGTATCTGCCTTTTTAGCCTCGGGCATGGAAGCGATCAGCTCGTCCATGCTGATATACCCGATTTTTGTTTGCGCCTGCACTTTCACTCCCACCAGTGTCGAAAGACCCATGACAAACAGCGTGGCAAATAAAACTTTTTTCATTTTTCGCTTTTTATTGTTTTGATTGGTTTACAATTTAACCCCCAAAGTCCTTAACACATCGTCACTTTTGTCCAGTTTGGGGTCGGCAAATATAACGGTAATTCCTTCACTTTTGTCCAAAATAAAGTCATATAACTTCGAAACCGCCAGTTTCTGGATCGCGTCGTAGACCTTGTCCTGGATGGGTTTTATCAGCTCCTGGCGCTTCTTGAAAAGATCGCCTTCGAAGCCGTAACGCTTCCGTTGCAAGTCCTGCAGGTCCTTGCCCGCGTTGAATATCTGGTCCTCCCGTTTTTGCTTAAGGTCGTCGCTTAACATGACCTTCTCTGCCTCGTAATCGCTGCGCAGCTTGTCCAGCTGTGCGGATTTCTGGTCGATTTCGGCCTGCCACAGGTTAGAGATGTCATCGAGCTGTTTCTGCGCCTTTTGGTATTCGGGCAGCTTGCTCAGGATATACTTGGTGTCGATCACCGCGTAGCGCTGGGCCTGGACGGCGCCAAAGCACAGCCCAAGACAGAGGAAGAGACAAAGGAAGTGTCGCATATTAGCAAATTACACTATTCCGGTTCATAACCCAGCATGAAGGTGAACCGTCCCGCATTCCTCAGACCCTGGCCCGGTTGTAGGCGATCAAGACCAATACCATAGTCAAAGCCCAGCAAACCGAACATCGGCAGGAAGAACCTCATCCCCAGACCCACCGAACGCCGGAGCGTAAAGGGATCGTAGTGCTGGAAGTCGTACCAACCGTTGGCGGCCTCGAAGAAGCCAAGGCCATAGATCGTGCTGGTCGGGCTCAGGCTGAGCGGATAGCGCAGCTCGAACACGTATTTATTGAATATGGTAAAGAGCTGGTTGGGATTGACCGTCCCGGTCGAGCCGTTGTCGGGGTTCACTTTCGGATCGGAGCTGTAGTAAACCGGGTAACCGCGCTGGGAAATGATGTCATACCCCAGGATGCCGAAGTTGTTGGTCAGCCCCGCGTCACCAAGCTGGAACCTTTCAAACGGAGAAATCGGCAGTTTATTACTGTAGCGGCCCATATAACCGAACTTACCGGCGATGTGGAGGACGAACTGGCGGTTCTTGTCCTCGCCCCGGCCGACACCCAGCGGGATGAACCACTCTGCGTTCAACCGCCACTTGTGGTATTCCACCCAACGGTATTTATCCTCGATCGAGGTATAGTTATCCGGGTTGTTCCCCAGCTGGGAGAACGGCGGCGTGGCCTGTACGCTCAGCATCAGGTTGGACCCGTTGTGCGGGAAGGTCGGGTTGTCGACGTTGTACCGCGCCAGCGTCAGCTTGACGTTGACGTTGTTGGACGTACCGGTGGCCATGTCCGGGAAGTACCCGTAGTAGCTCCGCAGCTCGTATACGTTGTAGTTGAGCGCGTACGTCAGCGTGAAGTATTCGTCCGGCCAGCGGAGCGCCTTACCCAGGGCCACGCCTACGCCCAGGATGTTGAGGTGGGACGTATCGCTGTGGTTGGTGACGTAGCTGCCGGTGGCGTAGTTGTACGCGTAAGCGTTTGAGTAGCGGGTATTGTAGAGACTAACGGTAAGCGAGTTCCGTTTCTTCCCGCCAAACCAGGGTTCGGTAAAGGAAAGGTTTTCCGCGCGGTAGGACTTCCCGTTCGCCTGGACGCGGGCGCTCAGCTTCTGACCGTCACCGGAGGGCAGCGGATCCCAAGCCTTCTTGTGGAAGATATTGCTGAGCGAAAAGTTGTTGAAGGTAACCCCGAGGGTACCGGTCAGACCGATGTTCCCACCCCAACCGGCGGACAATTCCAGCTGGTCGGAGGACTTCTCTTCCACGGAATAATTGATGTCCACGGTCCCGTCCTCGATGTGGGGCACCGGGGTGATCCCGATCTTTTCCTGGTTAAAGAAGCCCAGGTTGGCGATGGTGCGGTTGTCCGCGATGACCGCGCGCCGGCTGAACTTATCCCCGGGCACCGTCCGGAGTTCCCGGCGGATGACGTATTCCTTGGTTTTGTCGTTGCCGCTGATGTTGATGTTCTTGATGGTGGCCTGCGGACCTTCGACTATACGGACTTCGTAATCGATGGTGTCATGCTGGACCCTGGTTTCGACCGGGTCGATACGGAAGAACAGATAGCCGTCATCCATGTACAGGCTCTTGATGTCCCCACCCTCGGGCGAAGGCTCGACCCCCAGTCGCTTGTTGAGCGCGGCCAGGTTGTACAGGTCCCCCTTGTGGATGTTCAGGATCAGCGTCAGCACGGAATCGGAATATTTGGTATTGCCCTTCCAGGTGATGTCGCCGAAATAGTACTTGTGCCCTTCGGATAACTTCAGGTCCACGTTCATGGTACCCGGAGACGTGAAGTAGGTGGTATCCGCGAGTATGGCGGCATCCCGGTAACCGACCGAGTTATAGTAGGCGATGATCTTGTCCTTGTCTTCTTCATACTTGCTTTGGCTGAACTTGGCCGAGGTAAAGAGCTTGAACCGGACGTAGGGGTCCATGAATTCCCTTACCTTGGTCGGGATCAGGAAGTCGTAGTTGTGTACGAAGTCGTGGAAGGTGATACCGGGGCGATAACCGTAGACGGCGCGCTTGGGAACGGGGAACAGCGTCAGGCGGCTCATTTCGTGGGTACCTTTCATTTTGGACATCAGCTTCTGGTCGCTCGCGTTCTCGTTGCCAAAGAAGTTGATATCGTCGATACGGACCTTGGGACCCTTAGTGATGTAGAACGTCAGGGTTTCGAAGTTCTTGGCGCCGCCCGGGTCGGCTTTTTCCTCGATCCGTACGTCGGCGCTCTGGAAGCCCTTCTCGGTAAAGAATTTCTGGATGTTCTGGATGGCCGTCAGCTTCATGTCCTCCGTGACTACGCGGCTGCGGACGAGACCCGTTTTGGGCTCCAGGTCCTCGGACTCACCCTTGCGGATACCCTTGAAATAAAAGTTGGACAGACGCGGCCGCTCCTGGACCTCGATCTCGATCCAGATGTTGTGCCCTTCCAGGCGGGTGATGTAGATCTTGGCGTTGCTGAAGAGGCGTTGTTTCCAGAGGTTCGAGAGGGCCTTGCTGAAGGAATCCCCTCCGGGGATCTTGACCACGTCGCCAACGCTCAGGCTCGAGACCGAAAGCAACAGGGATTCATCGAGGTACTTGGCGCCGGACACCTTGATGCCGGCTATGGTATATTCCTTTTGGATTTTCGAGTTGAAGATATTCTGCAATTCAGGATTTACCGAAGCAGGGAGGGTATCTGTCGTTTGCGCCCGGAGGCTGGTGAAGAAAAATGTCGATAAAATAAACCCTGCTAGCGAAATCCTACAAAAACGTTGCATCCAGTTTGAATTTTGTGAATTGGCCCTTGCTTTTTCCGCATTACATTATTAAAAAATATGCTATATCCTCCCCAGAACAATTCCCTCCTAATAAGCATGGGCGGCAAATTAAGGGGAATTATTAAAACGCTTTGTTAAAACCTCCCTTCCATCGAATCCTTGGAAATAAGGCTCGTAGGCTCTTCTGCGATCTGTTCACTGGTTTTGCCAAACCGCCTTTCCCGGTTCTGGAAATCCAGGATCGCCTCGTACAAATTTTCCTTCCTGAAGTCCGGCCAGAGCGTACCCGTAAAGTACAGCTCGGCGTACGCCAGCTGGTAAAGAAGAAAGTTACTGATCCTGTATTCCCCGCTGGTCCTGATCATCAGTTCCGGGTCGGGAATACCGCTGGTGCATAGGTAGCTCTCGAGCAGAGCAGGGTTGACCGATTCGGGGTCTACTTTACCGGCTTTTACGTCCCGGGCGATGGCCTTTACCGCGCTGACGAGCTCCCAGCGGCTGCTGTAGCTCAGGGCCATGATCAGGTTGAGGCCGGTATTCGCCCCCGTTAGCTCCATGGCTTCCTGCAGTTCATGCTGGGCCGATTCGGGGAGCATTTGCATGTCCCCTATCATGTGAAGCTTGATGTTATTTTTGTTGAGCGTATCGACCTCCTTACGGATGGTGTCGATGAGCAGCTCCATGAGCCCGTTGACCTCATAGGCCGGCCGGTCCCAGTTCTCAGTGCTGAAAGCGTAGAGCGTCAGGTATCCGATCCCCAGCTCCGCACAACCCTCCACGATTTGCCGTACGCTCTCCACCCCATGAAAATGCCCGTACAGGCGATCCTGCCCCTGTTCCTTGGCCCATCGGCCATTGCCATCCATGATGATGGCGATGTGCCGGGGCAACCGCTGTTTATCAATTCGTTCCAGGAGGCTCATGACGGCGTTTATCGCATTTGAGGGGGCGAAGTTACAAAATTATAGGACAGATAGCGGCCACGGCGGGGGGCAGATGTAAATTTTTGATTATCAATAAAAAACTGGTGACGGCCGCAAAACAAAAGCCCCGCCTTGCGGCGGGGCCTTGAGGCAATCAGGGCCTCAACCAACTGCTATTGTACAATAATGGTATAGTATCCTGCGGCCGCCAGCGACATGGTGACGGTGTGCGTCCCCGCGGTGACGGGAATGTTCCCGCCCCCGTTGGAGGTCATGCTGCCTCCGGGACCACCGGTGCCCAGGCTCAGGGTCCAGGCGGCGTTGGCCCGTACCTTGAAGCCGCCCGCCGAAGCGGCGGTGATGGTGCCCGTCCAGTTGTTGTTGGTCGAGCTATAGGTCATGACCACGTCGGCATTCCAACTGTTGAAGTCACCGATGAGCCCCCACTGCGTGATCTTGGTGGCGGACCAGGTAAGGGTCTTGGTATTGGCCTGGAGCCAGTACCAACCGGTAGAGGGGATGTTCATGTTTTGTCCCGAAGTGCTCATCACCCCTGACATGCCCGCCGCGGCGGTATCGCCATAGGCGGTCCCGTTCCAGTCGGCTTCGTTGGTCAGCTTGAAACCGCCGGTGGTGGTGATGTTGACGTAGCCCTCGTAGCTGCCGTCCTGTTTGACGGCGGCCATCATCGGGGCGCTGGAAGGCGTCCAGCTCTGGTAGTCGCCGGGGACCCACAGGTTGTCATAGAGCTGCGACGGCGTCAGGGTAAAGATCCCCGTCTGGAAGTTGACGGTGATCGTATAGACGCCGCTGGTGGCGGGCGCCGGGATATCGGAACCGCCGCTGGAAACGTACTGGAAGGCGCCGCCCTTGCTAAAGTCGCCGGACGCGGCCACGTTGTATTTGGTCGACCAGTCGCCGTTGACGGGCAACAGGTCATAGGCGCCGCCCGCGCCCAGGTAGAAATTACCCGTGTAGGTCACCGAGTCCTTTTGGGTGAACTGCTGGTAGACCGTATCGACCGGGTTGGACCAGCCGCCCGCGGTGGCGCTGCCCACGATGTACAGCTTACCGCTGGTGGGGGGCTGTACCTTGGGAGGCGTTTTGTAGGGCGTAACCTGGATCGTCAGGACGTTCGAGGTGAGCGGGTCGTTGTTGTTCGCGTAGGAAGAGATCACGCGCACCTCGATGCTGTATGGCGTGTTGAAAGAGCCGCCCATGCCGAGCACCACGTCGTTGATCTGTTTGGAGGTAAGGGTATCGCCCAGCATGCCGGGCGTTGCCTGGAGGATCACCGGCGCCACGAAGTTGTGTCCCGCTGAGTCGATCTGGATCGTAAACGCCGCGGGACCCGGGAAGGGCGCGGGGTATTTCGGGTCCGTCCAGCCGAAGATCAGCGCGGTCGAGAGGGAATCCGACGGCGTCTTGGCCACCGAAGTGGCGGAAGCCGTGAGGGTGGGCGCCGTGCCGGCTTTATAGGTCGGGTTGGTCATCTTGGT
>NZ_DATJIY010000163.1:0-41102 GCF_035492835.1 Dinghuibacter sp. | reverse complement strand
GCCCTTTTTTCCCCGTTTTTTTCAAACATTTTGAAAAAAACGGGGAAAAAAGGGCTCCCCCTCCCCAACAGCCACGCCGGTGACTATAGGCCGGGCCGGAGATAGCAAAGCTGGTGACCGGTGACCGGAAAACCGGCTAGGCTTTATAGTGTGGCATGTGCGTATCCATGAAGTGTTGCTCGGCAGAGTTCCAGTTATCGTTCATCTGCTTGCGGTCGTTGTTCATTTGCTGGCCCTGCTGGTTGTAGGCGTTTACGCTGGTATTCACGTCCCTGACGGCGTTGTTGTAGGCGTCGATGTCTTGCTGGGTGCGGCTGCTGGCGGGTTTGGCGTCCAGGGCGGCTTTGAGTTTTTCGAAGTTGTCCTGTTTGAGGTAGAAGTCTTCGACCTTGGGGAGCTCCACCTCCGCCATGTGCTTGTAGGTCTTCAGGGCGTTTTCACAGGCGACGGCCAGGCTTCCGTCTCCTTCGAACTGGCGAAGTGTGTCGAGCGCCTTGAGGCCGTCGCTGGCAAAATTGTCGAGGGCATTTCGTGACTGCTCGAGGTCCTTCAGGTCCTTTTTGTTGATGGACTTGGTGATCTCGCCGTCCTGCCAGTTACACTTGAAGAACAACAGAAAAACGGCGTTGTAATAGTGGTTGAGCTTCTCCGCCACCGACATCTTCTGCGAGAGCTCGCTCGATCCGTTGACGATGTTGACCGAATATTTTGCGGCAAAAACCTTTTCCGCCATGTCCATGCTGTCCGAGGCGGCCTTGATGCGTTCGTTGGTCTTTTCCTGGAGCAGCAGGTAGGCCTCCATCTCGTCAAACGACTGCTCGGCAATTTCTTCCATATTGACGATGTGCTCGTAGTCTTCGCTGAAAACGCTATAGCACAGCTTGACGTAGTTGATGCTGCTTTGCCGGAGTGAATTGTCCCCCTTGTAGTAGGGCATATCGTTGATCTTGTAGCGGCAGTTGGTGATGCTTTCGAGCGTCTGCTGCCGCATCTTTTCGATCTTGCGCGCCCGGTGGCTGTGCGCGGTGGCGCTCAGGTATGCCATATAGGTTTTGTTCATGTCCGTGAGCGCGGAGGCAATGACGTCCATGTACTTGCCCGGGTCGTCCTGGGCGCGGAGACCCGCCAGCGGCAAAAGAAGACAGCACAAGCCCAGCAGGAGGAAAGAGTGTAAGCGGCGCGTCATACAGTATCAGTTGGAGGTTTTATGCATTTGACAAGCGACCCTGTAGGCGACCTCCATATAAGGGTCGTCCTGGAGGATACGTTTGATCTGCTCGGTGGCGGTTTTCAGGATCGGGTCCGCGTCCAGCCATTTTTGTTCGTCGGCGGGACTGGCCATCGTAAAAGTCGCCCTGGCGCTGTCTATGCCGGCCGCCAGCGTCCGCAGGGGCGATTTGTCGATGGGCGGATAAGGCCGGTAGTATTTGTTGGGCTCCACAACGCTCGCCGGCAGGGCCTGGGGCTCGTCTATTTCCCTGCGGAAAACGGCGCCCTTCGGCACCGGCAGCAATATGTCCGGCTGTACCCCGATGGTTTGCGCGCTGGCGCCCGTCACGCGATACAGCCGGCTGATGGTCAGCTTTAAAAAGTTCGCGCCCGGTTGCAGGTTGCCGGGGTTCGCATACGCCACGTTGGTATCCAGGGGCAGGACCACCTGCGCCGTGGCTTTTCCATACGTGGGCGTACCCACGATCAGGGCCCGGTTATAGTCCTGCAGGCTCCCCGCGATCACCTCCGAGGCGGAGGCGCTATAGCCGTTGACGAGCAAAATGAGCGGGCCGTCATAGACCGTGCCCCTGTTGACGTCCCGGAGCACGTATGGCTTGCCGTCCTGGTCCCTGGCCTGGGCCAGGGGCCCCGCGTCTATAAAAAGACCTGCCAGGTCGATGGCTTCCTGGAGCGATCCCCCGCCGTTGTAGCGGAGGTCGATGATCAGCCCGCCGATGTTTTCCCGTTTGAGCTCCAGGATTTCCTTGGCTACGTCTTCGGAGCAGCCATGCTCCGCCCCCGTTTTATTGTCCCAGTCGGTATAGAACGCGGGCAGCGAAATGTACCCGATGTTTTGCGCGCCCCGGAGCACCCATCCCTTGACCTTATCCAGCTGTAACCCTTCCTCCGGCGCCTGTTCCTTGCTCAGGCTTACCTGGCGGACCGTGCCGTCCGCCTTTTTTACGGTGAACGTAGCCTCGTCGTGATTGCTGGCGTCCAGGAGAGTATTGACCTCGTCGAGGGTGGCGTCCGTCAGGTCGATGGCCTCTTTCCCGGCCCACTGAACCGTCAAGAGCTGGTCGCCCTTGCTGAAAACACCCGCGCGGAAAGCAGGGCTGCCCGCCTGTATGCGGTCTATGAATACCCCGTTGCCCTGCTCCTTCATGGCAAAGCCAAAAATAAACCGCCTGCCGCCCAGGGCTTGTTCGAACTGCTCCTTTTCGGTGGAGGAGAAAAACTCGGTATGCGGGTCGTAACACGAGGCCAGCGAGCTGCAATACTGGAGCTCCAACGCCTTGACCAGCCCGCCGGGGCTTTGGGTCATGGACCGGATGTCCCGCCGGATCATGTCGCGCACCCGCCGGCGCTCCTTGGGTTCGGTATCCCGCCAACCGCTGTCCAGGTCCCTTTCCAGCCAGGCGGCTTCCGCTTCACCCATGAGCGTCGCCAGCCTTGTCCGCATACCGGTGAGGTTCGCGGCCGCGGTCGTGTCACCCGGGACGTCGCCCTTATCCTTATACGCGGGCTTATACGGTACGGACGCGATCAGCTCCACCAGGGAGTCCGCCTCGCGGATGCGTTCCCGATAGATACCGGTTACGAGATCCAGGAAGTCGGTGCGCTCGTCTTCCACCTGACGGATGAGCGCGAACCGGAAGGGTTCCATACGGTTCAGGTCCGGTTGCAGGAACAAAAAATGATCGTTATCGAGCGCGTGGAGGAATTGCGTAAAAAAAACGGACGAAAAAGCCGCGTTCAATGGCCTCGGCTGCGCATGGAATTTTTCCGCCATCCGCGTCACCATAAACGCATCCACGGCCACTGGCCTTGGCGTCTGGGCCAGGGGTAGCAGAGGGCACAACGCAGGCAACCATGCGGGAAAGACGCGCCATTTCATCTTGGTTCAAATATAAATATAGTATCTTACCAAGCCAAATACCGCGCGCGTGCCGAAGTATGCCCCGATCGTTCCGTTGATTTGCCTCGCCTGCCTTTTCCACGCCGCGGCTTACGCACAGCAAATGCCGCCCGCGGACCCGTCCGGGCCGCCCCCTACGCTGCAGATTGGAATCCAAACCGGGTACCAGACCGAAGGACTCCGCTGGTCGATCGCCGGCAACCTCCAGGGAGAGTCGCCTAACATCTATTCGGAACTGATCTGGAAACACGTGAACGGTCTTTTGTGCGCCGCCGACGTCCGCTGGAAGGTCTGGCGTTCGCTGGAGGTCTACGCCCATTTTTCGATGGCGTCCATCAGCGGGGGAAAGGTCACCGACACCGACTACCACGGCGACAACCGCACCGGCGTAGCCTATTACGGCTATTTCGACGCGGGCCGGGGCAATGTGCTGTCGGGCGAGCTGCGGGTGGGTTACCGTCTGTCGCTGGGCGCGGGGATAACCCTTACCCCGGCCATCGGCTACGGCGCCGACCGCCAGTTGCTCTACATCCTCCCCTACGCCGGCAACGCCCCCTCCACCCTGAACAGCAGCTACGACGCCCTCTGGAAGGGCTTCACCGGTTCCCTTTCCGCCGGCTTCCCGCTCAACCGCCGCTGGGAAGTCGATCCCTCCATATCCTATCACCAGGTCGCCCTCACCGGCACCGCCGATTGGAACCTGATCGATAATTTCCAACATCCCGTCAGCTTCCGCGATCACGCCAACGGGTTTGGGGTGGTCCCGGACCTTGCCATCGTCTATCGCCTTCGCAACCACTGGAGCGTTTTCGTCCACGGTTCCTATGGCTACTGGCGCACGGGCGCCGGCGTCGACGAGCTGTACATGTCTTCCGGGACCACCTCCCTCACCCAATACAACGGTTGTCACCGCTCCGGCGGCGATGCCGGGCTGGGGTTCCGGCTTTCGCTATAACGGTCACCGCGTGCGGGCGGCATTCTATTGCTGCCCATACATCACGATCGACGCTTTGGCCAGCACGTTCATGTTCAAATTGAAACCGACAAAGGCAGGGCTGGCGCTGGCATCGAGCTGCAGCTTTGTCTTCAATGCATAGACTGTGATAAGATACTCATGCGGCGCTCCGGGAGGAGGGCAGGGTCCGCCGTAACCGGCTTTCCCGAAGTCGGTGATCGACTGGATCGCGCCCGCGGGGAGGAGATTTTTGGCGGGGTCTCCGGCGCCGGAGGGGAGGCTGGTCGTGGTGGCAGGGAGGTTGAACAGGACCCAGTGCCAGAAACCGCTGCCGGTCGGAGCGTCCTTGTCGTACATGGTGACGGCAAAGGATTGGGTGCCGGCGGGGGCGTTTTCCCAGGAAAGCTCGGGGGATACGTTGTCGCCGTGACAGCCAAAGCCGTTGAAGAACTGGCGTTGGGTGGCCTGACCGCCGAGCTCCTTGCTCTTCAGCGTAAAGTTCTGGGCATGCGCGGCGGTGGCGAGTACGAGCGTCACCGCCAGGACATAGACTTGTTTCATAATTCAATAAGATTTACGCAAAAGTAAACCGCCCTAACCATGAGCCTGTATAGCCGCCGGTTCACAAAGTGTCGCTATCCGGCCAAAATTCCCCGGGGTCACGCCGAATTCCTTTTTGAAGGCTTGTACAAAGCTGCTCAGGTTCCGGTAACCCAGCTCTTCGTATATCTCGGTGGCTTTACGGCCCTGGTGTTCGAGCAGGTGGGCGGCGCGGCGCATCCGCCGTTCATGGAACCACCGGATCGGCGGCGCGCCATAGACCAGCTCGAACTTCCGCTTGAAGGTCGATTGACTCATATGGCAAAGGAACGCCAGCTCTTCCAGCGTCAGGTTGCTGTGGATGTTGTGCTCCACTACCCTTCTGAGCAGCCCCTCCGCTCCGCCGCGGTCCAGCCCCGCGACGAAGGCGGGGAAGTCCGCCGGGTAGCGGTGCGCCAGGTAGACCATCAGTTCTTCGAACTTGAGCGGCAGCAATGCGTCGGCGATGGCAGGTTGGGTCTCGAGCTGCAACAGCGACCCGATGAGCGGCCGGATAAACGCGTCCTGTTCGAGGATAAAACCGGCCTGTATGCCCCCTGGCCGGTGCGCGAATAGTGTCGGGTGTTTCTCCCTGAGCGCGGCAACCGAGGATTCGGAAAAAAAGAAGAGCAAGCTGGCGTAGTGTCCGTTCTGCGCGGCCCTTTCGGTCATGAGACAGTGCCCGGATGAAAATATCAGCGCCCGGTCCGTGGAGCACCGGACCGTTTCTGCCTGGAAGTGTACCTGTTTTTCTCCCTCCAGCAGGAAGCTGAACAGCGGCTGGGTGATGTCGATCTGGCTTTTGAGGGTGCGTTCCGCCTGACTCCGGTAGACGTGCAGCTTCAGCGCGCGGTCGTCGCCGGGAAGCAGGCTTTGCGGGATAGAAAGGGTGCTCATTCCGTGAAGGTACTACCTTTGTACTATGCGATACTTTCATGTAGACGTCTTTACCGAAGTTCCCCTGTCCGGGAACGGGCTGACGATCTTTTTTCCCGACACCGAACTGTCGTATGACCGCATGCTCCGTCTGACACAGGAGATGAAGCAGTTTGAATCCATCTTCCTGAGACAATACGCGGATGACGCGTTCGACGCCCGCGCCTTTACCGTGGAGGAAGAGCTCGCCTTTGCCGGGCACCCTTCCCTGGGCGCGGCCGCGCAGCTCCATGCATTGTATAAGGAAGGCGCCGGCGAGGCGCGGTGGATGCTCCGTTTTTCCAGCAAAACCATACCGGTCGTCACCCACAGGACGGCCTTCGGTTTTACCGCGGAAATGAACCAGGGCGCGGCCCTCTTTGGCGAGCGGCCGGGACCCGCCGCCGTGCAGCCGATCCTGGACGCGCTGGGCATCGACGGCGTCGACGACCGGTACCCGGTGCAGGTGGTGTCCACCGGTCTGCGCTACCTGCTCGTACCGCTCAGGGAGCGGTTCGTGGAAACGCCCATCGGCGCCAGGAACCTGTCCGGGCTGTTGGAAGCGGTGGGCGCGCAGTTCATCGGTTTGGTGGACGTCGACGGCCGGTCGATCCGAACCGGGGACAACGAAGGACGGGTGGAAGACATCGCCACCGGCAGCCTGGCGGGGCCGGCAGGCGCGTATTTCGTTCGGTATGGCGCGGCCGCGGCGGGCAGCGAAATTGACATCGTCCAGGGCGTCCACCTGGGGCGCGAAAGCCACTTATACGTGACCGTTAGGGATGAGGGGGTGTTTGTCCGGGGCGGGGTCGTGCCGCTTGCCGCGGGCCGGATGCATGTGTAAGGCAATCCGTGCAAACGCCGCCCGCGATCACCTCGACCGACTCGGCGGTAAACCCGGGCGGCAGCGCGATCTCCGGCGCCGGCACGCCATCCACGGAGGCGATCTTACCGCATACGTAACAGACGAGGTGAAGACGGCATCCCGATCCGGGATGGTGCAGTCCGTGTTGCTGGAGGATGTGCTCCATTACGATTTTTTTATGTCGAAGGGAATGAGGAGGCGCAGGGCGATGTTCCGCCCCAGGTCGTCCACGTAGTACCGGAATTGGTTGAGGTAGTCCCGGTAGGCGACGTTGGTCAGGTTGGTGGCGGAAAGGCTCACGTCGATGGTCCTGGAGAAAAAGGGGATCGAGCAACCTACCCCGGCGCCCCACAGCATATAACCCGCGGGCGGCGGTGCAAAGTCGCTGTTGGGCGGGACCCTGGACTGACGGGCGACGACGAGGTTGTTGAGGCTCACATACAGGTTCTTCCAGCGGCCGGCCGCGGGCAGGTTGTAGCGCACGGAATTGTCAAACCGGTCCGCCGGTACGTCGATCAGCCAGTCATGGATGGTGAGGTTCCGCGCGCGGAGCAAGCTGGTTTTTGACAGCAACGAAAAGTTCTTCGCGAAGTCCCACGTCACATCCACATCCAACCCGATGAATAACGCGTTCACCTGGGTGTAGGTAAACTCGGGATAGCCGCCCTGGGCCGTCTGCACCACGACGGGATACACCTTACCTGAAGCGCTGTCTACGGAGAGGTCGGGTTTGGCGTAAATATAATGATGAAAATAGTTGGCGTACCCTCCCACCTCGACCCGCAGCTTCGGGCTCGAATAGACGACAGAAAAGTTGTTGTTATACGCCTGCTCGATGGTCAGCGAGGAATCGCCCTTTTGCCAGGACGCGGCGCTCTGGTGGATGCCGTCGGCGAAGAGCTCTATGACCTGGGGCGGTCTCCAGGCGGTTGCGGAATTGAGGTCGGCCGACCAGCGCCGGTTGATCGTATAGGTGGCGCCCACGTTGAACGTGGGATCGGTCCAGGTATAGGTGGGTTTATCGACGATGGTTGGATAGACGGGGTTGCGTTGGAAGGCTTCCAGCCAGCGGTAGTCGAAACGGCCGCCGGCTTCGACCAGCCATTTACCCGTGTTGTACTTCTCGATCAAAAAGGCGCCGCCGCCGTCGTCGAGGAAGTTCGGAATGAGCTCCGCGTAGCCGGTGCCTTGCTGGACGTTGCCGTGGGAAATATAGTCCACGCCCATGCTGCCGTTAAGCTTGCCCCACAAGGTGGGCAGGTCCCATACCAGGTCGAACGTATACGTGTTCAGCCGGAAGTCCAGGTCGGGGATGTTGTCGGTATTGAGCGCGGTGTCGTTGTTGTCGGAAGGGTTGGCGTCGTATTCTTTCCGGACGTCGTGCTGGTAGGCGTAGATGGCTTCCAATTTACCGGCGTTGTGGAGATCGACGAAGCCGCTGGCCTTCCAGAGCTGGTGCTCCACGGTCTGGTACGGCCGCCGCAGCGCATAAGTAAAGGACGCCGGTACCGCAGGTTCGGACCGGGCAATGGCCTGCTCGAAATCCGCGGCCGACTCCACGACCGAGGCGTCGGCGACCCCGATCTTCGTATCGAACTGACTGTAGTACAGCGACACTCCGTAGCCGGCTTTCTTATACTGGAGCGTGGCGGAATAGTCATTCTCGCGGAAGCCTGTGTTGCCGAGGTAGTAGTGCGCCGCCTGTGCGTTGCCCGCGTCCTTTAGCGTACCCTGGACGCGCCAGCTGAGACCCTCCCATTTTTTGCCCGCGGCGCCTTCAAGCATGCCGGAGCCCACGCCTACCCTGCCGTTGGTCATCCCCACCAGATTGACCTCCCCGTGTACGCCGGGTGTCGTGGGCAGGTCTTTTGGGTCGAGCAGCACCACGCCGCCGACGGCGTCCGATCCATAGCGGATGCTGGCCGCGCCCTTGATGACGGTGATCCTGGTGGCGATAAACGGATCGACTTCCGGAGCGTGGTCGTTACCCCACGTCTGCCCCTCCTGCCGAACCCCGTTGTTCATGATCAGGACGCGGTTGCTGTACACCCCGTGGATGATGGGTTTGGAGATGTTCGGGCCCGCCTGGAGGCTGTTCACCCCGGCGATGCCCTTCAGGGACTCGCCGAGCGACAATCCGCGCGTCCGCTCCAGGTCCGCGCCAGACAAGGTCGATTTGATCACGGTGGCGATTTGCGAAGGGCTGAGTCCCGGGGCCGTGATCGTGATGCTGCCCAGCTGCTCCACGTTACTGACCAACACAAAGCTCAACACCATCGGGCGCCGGATGTCAAAGACCGAATCCAGCGTCTTGTATCCTTCCATCGACACCTGGAGCCGGTAGCGGCCGGGTTGGAGGCCGGCCAGCCGGAACGCACCGGAGCTATCGGTCAGGCTTCCGACACCCAGGGTCGGGAGACGCACGGCAGCGCCGGCGGCGCCTCCCCCCGGGATGTATACATGGCCGCTCAAGGTCACCCCGCCGTTCGTTTGTGCGAAGAGCGCGTTGCACACAAGGAGCATCAAGACAGTGGCGGTCCATCGGATCATGGCATATTGGGTTTAGTGGTGTTTGAAGAGATAAGCCACTCCAAGGGAAAAATTCACCGCCGCCAGCGACTGGTCGTAGTGGTCGACCTCGCGGCCCGCGTTGTTGTTCCGCCCATCATTGGCGATGGTGAAGTCCGGTTTCGTATAGGCGTAATCGGCCCGCAGCTCCAGCGCCAGACAACGGATGACGCTATAGCGCAGCCCCACGCCCAGGTCGGCGGCAAAGGCGGTTTTGGAAGCGGAGTGCTGGATCACCGGGGGGTCGTCCACGCCGCCGTCTTCGATCCCCACGACGATCTGCGGGGTGGTCGCGTGGGAAATGCCGGCGAGCGCGTGCGCCGTAAACGCCAGTTTCTTTGTCAGCGGCAGGCTAAAGTACAACCCGGGCGTCACCGTCCACAGGGTGTAGTGGGTAGCCGTGGTGCTCGTCTGGTCCACGTCGAACGACTCCTCATAGCCTTGCGACAGGGAGTCGATCCCCTTGACGTTATAGGTGCCGTACCGGAACATCAGCCCTACGCCGAAGTGTTTGGAGAAGAACCAGGCGCCGTCGACGGAGAAGAAACCGCCCGTTTTGGCGTAGCCGCTGGGGTCGTCTACGGTCCCCTGGATGCTGGTCATCGATGTCGCGGTCGACACCTTCGACCAGTTGCCGGTGGGGAGGGATACGCCGCCGCCGACTTCGATAAAGCTCTGTGCGGATGCAGTCAGCGCGGTGAAGATCACGCCTATGGAAAGAAGGATAATTCGCATGGTGGTTGTTTTATTGAATGGATACAGCATAAGTGACATCGAGGTCCGTCGATCCGGGCGCATAGGTCCCGTTCTTGGCGTTGGGTTGGTGCCGCAGCACGAACCGCAGGATGCCATTGCTTGCGGCGCCCGTATAGACATTGTCTTGTAGCCCGATCTGCAAGGGCGGATTGTTGGTATCCAGGTCCGTACGCTCTACCCACAGGTTGAGCGCCGGCGCCGCGCTGGACGCGGTGACCTCGCTGATGGACGTCCCGAAGGCCGTGGTGTCGGACGGCGACTGCGCGGTCTGCCAGTCGGTCATCGGGATGCTGGTCGAGGTGTCGCTGACGATCACGCTGGAAGCCGCTACCGGCGACGGTTGGAAAAAGAAAAGGTGGTAGTTCTCGCGGGCCAGGATCTCGTCGCTGATGTTGGCCACGGGGTTCTGGGTCTGGTCCAGGAGGATGACCTTGCAGGCATAGGTGCTGTTGGTTTTTAGCTTCAGGAAGGCCTTGCCGCTATACGTAGAATCCACCTGGTAGGTATTGGTGTACGGGCTCATCTGCGTCCAGGTACACGTCTGGACGTCGGCGGCGTTTGCCGTGTTGGTCAATTGGAGCTCCACGGTCGTCAGGAATTCGTTGCCGGGGGGCGGCGTGGCGATGGAAGACGCGTTCTTGTTACAACCGGTGATGGTCAGGGATGCGAGTACGATGGCGCCCGCCAGCGGGGCGCGCCAGGATGATAAACGTTGCATGAAAAGGGTTTTTTGCGGGAAATAATGGGCATACGGATGCCTGTCGGGCATCGCTTCTGGGGAAGACTAGGCTTGTTGTGGAGGACCGCGAAGCGCGGGGCGTTCCCTATCCTCGTGGCGGAGGGAGGTCGTCGCGGAAGGGCGACGGTCGCGCAGGACGGCGACGGTGAGCGTCAGCGTGATGGTTTCCGCGCCGACCATGGGCATGAGGGTATCGTCCAGACAACTGCAATGGACGGACGCTACGGCGGCGCCGGTGGAGTGCACCGTGCGCTCCCGTGGGTTCTCATGGAAAAAATGATGCAACCACAGCTCCATCCCCATCTTTTGAAAGAGGGATAGCAGCAGCAATACCGCAACAATACGTGCAGATAGTTTTTGCATCATTGTTGCAAATATAGGCGAAAACCGGAAACGCCAAAAAATTGTGGACGAGCGGCAAGCGCCGTGGCCTCGCCGCCTATTCCGTGCGGAGGTTCTTCACCGGATTGCTCAACGCCGCGGCGACCGCCTTGACGCTCACCGTGGCCAGCGTCAGCGCCAGTGTGGCCAAACCCGCCGCCAGGAATACGTATACGCTCAGGGATGTCCTGTAGGCGAAATCCTGCAACCAGTGATGCATGACCCACCAGGCTATGGGCGCCGCCAGCAGGAAAGCGATCCCCGCCAGCCGTACGAAGTCCCGGGACAGCAACACGATGATCTGGGAGACGGACGCGCCCAGCACCTTGCGGATACCCACCTCCCGGACGCGTTGCTGCGCGGCATAGGAAGAAAGACCGAACAGCCCCAGACAGGCCAGGGCGATGGCGATACCCGCGAATACGTCCAGCGCCTTGCCCAGGCGGATTTCCGATTGGTACAACCTGTCGTAGTCGTCGTCCAGGAAGTGGTAGTCGAAAGGGCGGTAGGGCACCAGCTCCTTCCATTTGGCGCTTAGCGCGGCGATGACCGGTTGCGGATCGCCGGGTGCCAGCTTGATGAGCCAGCGACGCACCCGCACTTCCGGGAACAGCACGACCGGTTTTATCGGGTTGTGCAGCGACTCGAAGTGAAAATCCCTTACGACCCCTTTTACAAAACCGGGCCGCGTGGCGTCCAGGTACATCCGCTGGCCGACGGCCTTGTCCGGCGTCCAGCCCAGCTCCCGGGCGGCAGACTCGTTCAGCAGGAACTGGTAGACGCGCAGGCTGTCGGGCAGGGCGGTATTTTTTACGTCCTGTTCGGTCAGGTCCTGACCCGCCACCAGCTCCAGACCGGTGGTGCGGACGTAGCCTTCGTCGATCGGGTTGGCGTTGACGGCGATCTGCTGGTCCTCCGGCATGGTGGCGGTCCGCATATTATAGCCGCCCAGGATGTTGACGGGGCTGTTGTTGGTGGCGCTAAGACCCGACACGCCCGGCGTCTTGCCGAACTCGGTCTTGAGCAGCGACAGCTTATCGTACATCCGGGCGTCGCCGGGAAGGACCAGTACATGCTCCCGGTCATAACCCAGTTGCCGGTGCTGGATGTAATAGAGCTGTTTTTGCACCACCACGGTAGAAACGATCAGGAAGACGCTGATGACGAACTGGAAAACGATCAGCGACTGTCGCATCCACCAACCCCTGTCGGTGTTCTTGAACGCGCCCTTGAGGACCTTTACGGGCTGGAAGCGGGACAATACCAGGGCCGGGTAAATACCCGCCAGTAATCCGATAAAGACAATCGAAGCCACCAGCAGCCCGATCACGCCCGGGGCGAACACCGCCGCGGGCGGCAGCTCGGTCTCCGTGAGCTGGTTGAAGGCCGGCAACGCGAGCTCCGCGACGGCCAGGCTGATGAACACCGAAACGCCCGCCATCATCAGCGACTCGCCGATAAACTGCCAGAAGAGCTGACGCCCGCCGGCGCCCATGACCTTCCGTACCCCCACTTCCCGGGCCCGCTCCATCGACCGGGCGGTCGACAAATTGATATAGGTGAAACAGGCAATGACCAGGATCAGCAAGGCGACGGCGCCCAGGATATAGATATAAGCGATGTCATTGTTCGGCTCGAAACCGGCATACTCCGAGTGGAGGTGGATACTTTGAAAGGGCTCCAGATAAAAGTTGACCGTGGCTCCCTTGCCCTCCATTTCCTTGTGCATAAAGGCGGGCAGCTTTGATTGCAGGCTGGCAATACCGCCGGGCGTCCTTAGGAGCAGGTATGTGGTATAGTTGGCGTCCCAGTAGGTATCCTCCTGGTTCTCGCCCAGGCTGGAGAACGAAGCGAGGAAGTCGAACTTGATCTGGGAATTGGACGGACAGTCGGGCATGACGCCGGTCACCTGGAAGGGCTGGACGAAGTTGCCGACCTTTAATAATTGCCCCACCGGGCTGGCGCCGCCAAAATATTTCCGGGCCGTGGACGCGGTCAGGATCACCTTCCCCGGCCCGCTCAACGCCGTACGGGCATCGCCCTGGGCCAATCCAAAAGAGAAGAGGTCGAAAAAGGAGGAGTCGGCGAACATAAACCGGTCCTCCACGAATTGCTTGTCCTGGTAATTGACGACCATGACGTCCTGCTGCATCCGCGCGGCGGATTCCACTTCGGGGAAGACGCGTTTGAAGGTGGGGGCTACCTTGGTGCTGGTATAGTTTCCCCGCTTGCTTTCCTTGGAACCGTTGAAGGCGTATTCCATGATGACCCGGGCGATGCGGTTCCCCTTTGTCTCGAAGCGATCGTAACTGAGCTCGTGGAGGATGTATACCGCGATCAGCAGACAGCTGGACAAGCCAATGGTCAGACCGGTAAGGTTTATGATCGTCGCGAGCTTGTTCTTCCGGAAATACCGGAAGGCAATCTTGAAGTAGTTCAACAGCATAACCGGCGGGCCACCAATTACGTGCCCCCCTTGCTACGGATTGACGCCTAATGTATTAGTAGCTTGTCCAGGGATACGCGTTGTCCGGTTTCGATACAACGCTGCGGTCGGGGTGTACGCCGAGGGAAGTGACGTCTCCGGTATAGTCGGCGGTAAACTTCCTGACGCCATCCACCCATACCGAATTAACGGAGGCAAAGGCACGTTCGCTACGGAAAGCGACCAGATCTGCCTTGCACCCCACTGTGATACTGCCTATTTCATGATCGAGGCGCAACAACCTGGCCGGGTTGAGGGTAACCATGTTCACCGCTTTGTTGGGAGCCATGCCCTCATCAATCATCCGCACCACGCTACCCAATATTGTCGGAAAGTGGTAATCGCTGCACAGGATATCGACGAGGTCTTCTTCCATGGCATCTACGGCGGCCAGGCTCCCGGAATGTGACCTTCCCCTAAAATAGTTGGGCGCGTCCATAGACACCCACATCCCCGCCTCCTTTGCTTTCCGGGCAGCCGCCAGCGTGGTGGGCATTTCCGCCAGAAAGGAACGCGACGACCCCGCTTCGACGATTTGGGCGACCGTGGTGTCGTGGTGACTTCCGAAAGCGCACTTGTCCTTGAAGGCATCGTAGATGACCATGCGGTGATTGAGCTCCCGAGCTTCCTGGATCTGCGCCAGCAACCTGTCCCGGGTCTCCTCCCAGGAGGTGCCGAGCTCCCTCATTCCCATTTCGATCCTTTGGTTGAGCGAGTACTGGCGCTCCCCGGGTATATTATCATTGAAGACCACCATGCGCAGACTCTGCAGTGCCTGCAAATCCGCCAGGCGGCCGACCAGGGTGTCCGTGTGGGGACCGATCCGGGCCTGTAGGAAATGACGCAGAAGCATGCCGTGCCTTACTTCATCGATCTGCCGGGCCATGCAAATAGCCTGTTCGAAGGTCCGGCTTTCGCTTTCTTCGTCACAAAATCTGATGGTGTTGAATACAGTAGTGATTCCGCAGGTTGCAGCCCGGACGTCCAAGAAATGAAGGGCCAGGGGAAGGGGAAATGAAGCGCCGGACCGAGGCCGCAGTTCGCTTTCCAACCAGTCGGAATGGATGTCGACGCAACCCGGGATCAACCAGGCGCCCTTTAAGTCAATTCCCCTTTTGAATGTCCTGTTTTTGTGTATCGCAGCGATTACGCCGTCCGCGATCTCGATGCTTCCGGTGAAATGGCAGGCAGGCGTTACGATCTGTGCATTTGTCAGGAGGTGATTGTTCATGCCATACAATTTCTTAACCATATATGAGCGGTCTGTTAGGTAAGGGTAAAATCACCGTTAAATTTTACAAGAATAAGCGTCGGGGACTTGAACCGGCCCCGGGATGGACATGCGCGATCCGCTTGCGCAATCGATTGCTCGAGTAGCGCTTCGTCGTTCATTCCGTTCATTCCATTCATTATGCGTTTTTCCGCCTCCAGGCTATGACGGGCTTCTTCGGGACAAGATATTTGCTGTACATTAAAGTATGCACACGAGCGTGTACAGGACAGGAACCGAAGAAGACGTACTATTGAAAGACTTCAGGGACGGGGATACCCGGGCCATGCGGCACATCTTCCAGCTGCATTGGAAACCGCAGGTTTTTTTCGCCACCCGTTTTATTCCTGAGCAGGATATAGCGGAAGACATAGCATCGGAAGCCTTCCTGAAGCTTTGGGCCAGACGGGAAGGCTTCTTCTCTTTGGGGTCCGTACGATCCTTTTTGTATACGGCCACACGGAACGCCTGCGTGGACCACATCCGGAAAATAAAAGGCGTAAAGACCTTCCAAAAAGAATTCGCCCTCCTGGAGCACGACCGGCTGGAGCCCTCTGAGCTGACCGAAGTCGTCCGGGCCGAGCTGCTCGCCAAGGTCATGGCTTCCATCGACCTCCTCCCCAACCAGTACCGCAAGGTCATGCACCTGAGCACCCAGGGAATGGACACCGACGCCATCGCCCGGGAAATGAACCTCTCCCCTAAAATCGTCCGGAACTACAAAGCACGGGCAATCAACATCTTAAAAAAGGACCTACTGGACAAGCCTTCCCTGGTCGTACTCTTTTCCCTGCTGGGTTCACACTTCCTCTAAATTTTTTTTTAAAATATTTTCTCCACGATGGTGTCTTTTTGACAACCCCACGTTTTACCTGGGAAGAAAGACGCCAGCAAGCCAAACCATCTTATGGAAAATGAACAATTACAAAAAGCCTTCAGGATAGCTGAGCTTATCCAACTTTACCAGGAGGACCGCCTCCCGGAGGAAGAAGCCGCTCAGCTGGACAAATGGCTGGCGGAAGACCCCGGACACCAGCAGCTGGTGGACGAATGGGACAACGAAACGACCGTTGAACAATATATGGACACGTACCTCGGCGTTTCGGACGCAGAGGTTGCCTTTGAAACCAGGATTGCCCCGTACCTGCACCGTCAAGAACATTCGCAAAGGCAATACCAGAGCTATTGGTTGACCGGCATTGCGGCCGGTTTGCTTGCCGCAACGCTGGTCACCGCCCTCTGGTTCGCCAACCGGAAGGAAACGCCCCGGGTGGCACAGGTCAATCCGGCAAAAGCGCCGGTGGTCTATACGGACGCGGGTAGGAACCGGGCGGAGCTGGTCATGTCCGACGGCCACCGCTACGCCCTTGACGAAGTGCCCGTGGGCTGGGTAGCCATCGACGGCGGAACGCATATTGTAAAAAAAGAACAGGGCATCCTGGGGTATGATGCGGCAGGAAATTCTGCAACCGGCACCCCCAGGAGCTCCGCCCTGAATACGATAACGACGCCAAGGGGCGGTCACTACAAGGTAGTGCTGCCCGACGGGACGGTCGCCTGGCTGAACGCCGCCTCTACCCTGCGCTTCCCCGTCGCCTTCGACGGCAGCGCCCGGGAGGTGACGCTGGACGGAGAGGGCTATTTCGACGTGACGCAAAAAGCAGACGCCCCCTTCGTCGTACACCTGGATCATTCCAACACCGACATACAAGTGCTCGGCACTCGCTTCGACGTGCTGGCCTATGAAGATGAACCTATCTGCAAGACTACCGTTCTGGATGGCTCTGTAAAGGTTACCGCTGGCACTGGGGCCAGCGGTACCTTACAGAAAGGCCAGCAGGCGCAAACCACCAGGAACGGAACCATCCGGGTGGTCCGGGCGGATGCAACGGCATCCATCGCCTGGACCAACGATCGCCTATCCCTCGACCGGGACATTACCGACATCATGCGGGACATTTCGCGCTGGTATGACGTTTCCGTGGAATACCAGGGAGACGTGACCGGCCGGGCTTTTGCCGGTTCCCTTTCCAGGGACAGCAGCCTGACCTTTGTCCTTCATGCCCTGGAGGCGACCGGGAGTATTCATTTTACCGTGGAGAAGGGGAAGGTCATCGTAATGCCGTAGCGCATGGCTGCAAGACTGACTATCCTTATGCTTATGATCTGGACCTCTATCATACACGCGCAGGCCCCCCCTGTGTCCATAACCCTCCATGTCCGGGGGGCGCGGCTGGAGGAGGTGCTTGGTTCGATCGGCCGGCAGTCCGGTTGCTATTTCGTGTATGATATCGCGCGCCTGCGCGAAGCCGGCAAGATCACCCTCAACCTCGACCGCGTATCGCTAAAGGAAGCCCTCGACCGCGCGCTCGAGGGACAACCGTTCGGCTATGCGATCTTCGATAAAACCATCGTCATCAGGTCCTCTACGCCACCGCTTCCAGTCCGCCCCAGCGCCCTCGTGGTCAAGGGAAGGGTCACCAGTGAGAAAAAAGAGGCGGTACCTGGCGCGACCATCGGTCTGAAGGGTTCGGGCCGGGGTGTATTCGCCGGTGAAGACGGCGTATTCAGCCTGACGGGCGTGCACCCGGGCGACACCCTGAGGGTGAGTTGTATCGGGTACGAACCCAAAGACATCCTGGTGAAGGGGAGCGTTCCGCTGGACGTAGTCCTGCATACCTTCGCCAATACGCTGGACGAAACCGTTATCATCGCCTACGGCAGGACCACGAAACGGCTCAATACCGGTTCGGTGGCAAAGGTCACCCGGTCCGAGCTCGGGTTACAACCGGTGGCCGATCCGCTGGCCATGCTCCAGGGAAGGGTTCCGGGTCTGCTGGTTACGGCCAGCAGCGGGGTTCCGGGGTCCTACTACAAGATACAGGTGCGGGGCCAGAGCTCGATCCTCCAGGGCTCCGATCCGTTGATCGTCATCGACGGCGTGCCCTATGCGCCCAACAACACGCCCCTGAACCAACTGGCCTTTGCGGCCAACCCGGCGGGAAACGCGACGACCGGGGGGTTGAGCCCCCTGGCGCTGGTCAACCCGGCGGACATCGAAAGCATAGAAATCCTCAAGGACGCCGACGCCACCGCGATTTACGGGAGCCGGGGCGCAGCAGGAGTGATCCTGATCACGACCCGCAAAGGCACCGCCGGCAAAACGGGGTTTACGATCGACGCGTATACCGGTTTTGCCGGCGCTACCCGCACCTTGCGATTCGAAGGGACACCGGCTTATCTGGGTATGCGGCGGGCGGCTTTTGCGGGAGACGGGGTCGCGCCCACGTCCATCAACGCGCCCGATCTGCTGGTCTGGGATACGACGCGGTACACCGATTTTACAAAAATGCTCATCGGCGACTGGGGTAAGACCACCGACGTGCAGGCCGGTCTCTCCGCGGGCAGCGACGAGACACAGGTACTGCTCAGCGGCAACTATCACCGCCAGGAGAGCGTCTTTCCCGGTTCGCTGGGAGACCAGCGGGGCGGGGTTTACGCCAGCGTCAGCCATCACTCCGCGAACAAGCGGTTCGCGGCGGACTTTATGTTCAACCTGACCGCCGACCACAACGCCAGTATCGCCCAGGACCTGACGGCGGACGTCAACCTGCCGCCCGACTACCCGGCTCTCCGGGACGCCACCGGCAAGCTGAGCTGGCAGGCAGCAGGGATAACCTTCGCGATCAATCCCCTGGCCTACCTGCTGGACCGCTATGACGCGCACACCACCAACCTGCTGACGCACCTGCAGCTGACCTTCCAGGTCGCCCGGGGCCTCAGCCTGAAGGCCAGCATCGGTTATAACGCCCTGCAGGTAAACGAGACCGGTATCCAGCCTATCGCTGCGCAAAACCCGGCTACGAGCCCCACGGGTTTCGCGCAGTTCGGGGATCGTTTTATGCGGAACTGGATCGCGGAGCCGCAGGCGGAATACAGTACCCGTGTGGGTAAGGGACGCCTGCTCGTGCTGGCGGGGACCACCTGGCAAGGGTTGAACGGGACGAATGAGCTGACGTCCGCCTATGGCTACCGCGACGACGCCCTTTTGGGGTCGACCAACGGCGCCGCCGGACTCAGCACGGTCAACACGGGCTCGCTCTATCGCTATGAAGCCGTCTTCGGACGCCTGACGTATAACCTCGGGGATCAGTACCTTTTGAACCTGTCCGCCCGCAAGGACGGATCGAGCCGATTCGGCCCGGGAAAACAATTTGCCAGTTTCGGTGCAGCGGGCGCCGCGTGGATATTTTCCAAGGCGCCCGCCATCCGTACCCTTTTTCCTTTCCTGAGCTATGGTAAATTGCGGGCGAGCTACGGGATTACCGGGAACGACCAGATCGGCGACTATCAGTACCTCGACGTGTGGAGCTCCACACCCTATCCCTACCTGGGCTCTCTCAGCCTCTACCCGGTGCGGTTGTTCAACCCCTATTATAGCTGGGAGATCAACAGGAAGCTCGAGGGAGCGCTGGAGCTGGGTTTTGCGGGAGACAGGATCATCAGCACCACCGCCTGGTACATGGACAGGGGCGGGAACCAGCTGATCCGGTATGGGCTCCCGTTGCAAACCGGTTTCAGCGGCATCACCGAAAATTTCCCCGCCCTCGTGCAAAATACCGGCTGGGAAGAAGAGCTGACCACGCGTAACATCGTCACCCGGCATGTCCAGTGGACAACCACCCTGAACCTGACGCTACCATTCAATTCCCTGAAGTCTTTCCCCGGTATCGCGACCTCGTCTTATTCCAATCTCGTGGTAGGACAACCGCTATCCGTCGTCGACGGTTTCGTCAGTAAAGGCGTGGATTCCACCACGGGAGCCTATGCGTTCAAGGACGTCAACAAAGACGGCCAGATCACCTATCCCGAGGACTACGTCAAAAACATCGCCCACCTGGCGCCCACCTTTTTTGGCGGTCTTTCGACCACCCTCCGTTACCGGGCCTGGCAGCTCGACGCCCTGGCTTCGTTCCGTATACAAACGGGCGCCAACTATTACTACTACTATTACAACAACGGCTATATCCCGGGCACGATCTACAACCAGCCCGTGCAAAAGGGAACGGTCTGGACCAACCAGGAAAAACCGGCCTCGATCCAGCGCTATACGGCGGGGTATAATTCCACGGCCTACCTGGCCGGTTATGACCTCGCGAACTCCACGGCGGCGTATACCGACGCGTCCTTTATCCGCCTGACCAACCTGTCGCTGTCCTACACGCTGGACGGCGGCCTGGCCAGGAAATGCGGGATGACCCAGCTACAGGTGTTTGCCCGCGCCCAAAACCTGCTGACATACACCCGCTATAAGGGCGCCGACCCCGAAACCCAAAATGCATTTGTGCTGCCGCCGCTGAAAGTGGTGGCGGCGGGGCTGCATTGTCAATTTTGAGCTATGAGGCGTTGCATCACATACCTGATCCTGGCCGCTCTGGTTTCCTGCAAGAAATTCGTGCAGGTGGACGCGCCCGCGGGGGGCACGGCCAACGCCCAGGTCTTCTCCAGCGACGCCAGCGCCACCGCCGCCATGAATGGCGTCTATAGCCTGATGATGGGCTCCAACAACGCCTTTACCGCAGGCGCCGTTACGATCTATGGCGGTCTCAGCGCCGACGAGCTCTTCAACACGACGCCCAGCCCGCTGCTGGATCAGTTTCACCAGAATACGCTCATCTCCAGCAACAGCCTCCTGGTGACCAACTGCTGGGGGGACGCGTACAGTTATATCTACCAGGTGAACGCCATCCTCGATGGGCTGCCCAAATCCGCCGCCCTGAGCGCGGAGGTCCGGGAGCAGCTGACAGGGGAGGCGGAATGCGTGCGCGCTTTCTGTTACCTCTACCTGGCCGACCTGTTTGGGCGCGTGCCGCTGGAGACCGGGACGGACTATACGATCAACGCCACCATGCCCCAAACGCCCAGGGCGCAGGTCTATGCGCAGATCGTGACCGACCTGCTCAATGCGCAAAACCTGCTGACCCCCGCCTATCCCACGGCCGGTCCCCTGAAACCCAACCGCTGGACGGCCGCCGCCCTGCTGGCGCGCGTGTATTGTTACGAGCGCGACTGGGCGGACGCGGTAACGGAAAGCAGCAAGGTCATCGACAGCGGAGGGTATCACCTGGCGCCCAATCCGAACGACGCATTCCTGGCCTACAGCCCCGAAGCGATCTGGCAGCTGGCGCCCGTGGTCCCCGGGTTCAATACCTTCGAAGGCTACGACTTCATACCCGCCGACGCCGGGACGGCGCCCGCTTTCGCCGTCGACACCACTCTGGTGGACGCGTTCGAACCGGGCGACCTCCGGTTGGGCGCCTGGCTGGGCAAACGCACCGTCGGCGGACAGACCTACTACTACCCCTACAAATACAAAATCCAGTCTGGCAGCGCGCATACCGAAAACTATACGATGCTGCGCTTGTCGGAACAATACCTGATCCGGGCCGAAGCCCGCGCCGCGCTCGGCGACGCCATGGGCGCGGTGGCCGATCTCGACACGGTGCGCGTGCGGGCCGGACTGGGACCCGTCGCCACGGCTTCCCCTGCCGCGATCCTGCAGGAACGCCGGGTAGAGCTTTGTTTCGAATGGGGCCACCGCTGGTTCGACCTGACCCGGAACCAGGCCTTTTCCATGGGGTTCTTCCAGCTCAAGCCCGCCTTCACGCTAAACGATACCCTTTACCCGATACCCCTTTCCCAACTACAGGCCAACCCATCCCTAACGCAAAATCAAGGATACTAAACATGAGCAAGATGAAAGACAGAAGCCTACAACTTCCCGACGTAGCGGATCTGCCGGAAGAGGTACTCGTTTCCCTGGTCAAAGCGGGGGAGACAAAGGCGTACAAGTATTTCTTCTGGGAATATTGCGATTATATCAATCTCCTCACGCACTCGCTGCTGCCGAGTGAAGAAGATGCCCGGCTCGTCATGCAGCAAATCATGCAGGAGGTATGGACCAAGCGCAAGAAATCCTATCTCAGGACGCCCCTCAAGCCCTTCCTCTACCAGGAGGTATACCGCAAATGCCGGCCATACCTATCGGATAAGAAAAAACCGTTGCTCACCCGTCTATTTAAATAGTACCAATACGTCTATTTTCCGCTGTACTTTTTCCAGCCGGAACCCTAATTTCTCCACCGCTGCCGTTACATCCGCCCGGGTCCTCAGCACGTTTTCCGTGTGGATGTCCCATAGGCCCTTTAAATTTGTCTCGTCCACTACGGGAAGGTCCAGCTCGTTGGATAAATAGTCGGCAAATACCTTTATTTGGACGGCTATGCCATCAAAACCCTCACCCGAGAAAGAGACCGATCCCTTTCCCGTTTCATTCCGCCGGATGAGCGGCCCGGTTCCCATTTCGAGCGCGTATACGTCGATAGTACGCTTCTCCATCCTTCCTTTTATGGGCAGCAGGATATTCAACACGGCTTGCGCGAGTTGTCGCAGGCTGTCTTTTCGGGTGGCGGGCACGACGATGTCCACGCAATACCGGTTGGAGGTATCGTCGAAATTGCAGGCTTCTATTGACGTTATGCCTTCATAGACTACCTGTTTATCCGAGTGGATATCAAAAGCGTCCTTGTACAGGATCGACGGGCAAACATTGATCCAGCTCAACCGCCTGTCCTTGAACGGCCCGGTCGGGTAGGTCTTACCCATGGGTGTAGTGTTTGGCCGGTAGCCTTCGACGGTGATCCGGCTGACCGTTGTGCTATCGAGCGTAAAGGGGTCGCCCTCCGCGTTTTGGCTACCGGTTTCCCCGTTCGAACGGATCTTTTCCCCCTTGAGCGCGCCATCGATCATGCGCTGATCGATCGAATCCGTCCGCACGATCGCCAGGACGCGGCCATGGGCGTTGACCAGCGCCGCCTGCCCCACGTAGTCGAGGGCAAACTGGCGGTACCAGTAACCTGAGGTATCGGAGGCCAGCCAGAGATGGGAGGGCTTTCTTTTCAGGTAGGCTTCCAGGCGGTTTTTCGGCTCGTTGGATATCCCGATGACGCGTAGCTTGCCGGCGTTTCTTTGTTGGAGTTTCGCCAGGCTGTCCATCTCAGGGATACAGGGGCTACACCAGGTGCCCCAGAAGTTGAGTATGGTGAGCGGGGCGCCGCTTTTTGCGGGGTCGACCGTCGTATGGGGCGCGCCCAGGGCGGGTAGCGGGTGGGTGGGGAGGCGGTCGCCGGGGCGCAGGGCGCCCGGTTGCGGGAGCGCCATCATCAGCAGCAGGAGGTAGGTCATTTTTTTTCAAATATCCGGCGCGCGCCGCTCCGGGTGCGTTATGACCGCGTTACCGTACGTTAATGTATGTTATCGACCGGTGCGTTTGTACCGCGTGGGACTTATTTTAGCGGATGGCCGTCAAAACCCGTTTGCTCCTGTGGGGCTGTGTCCTGACCGTGGCCGGCGTGATCGCGCTCCAGTTCGCCTGGCTGGCGGACTATTATGCGGCCGCCGGGCGGCAGTTCCGGCAGGAAATCAACCTCGCCTTTGAAGACGCGGTAAAAAAGGAATTCATGTTGCGGTGCGATACTATCGAAGAGACCGTCTTCAACCGCGTCATGGACACGTCGTTTTTTCGCATCACCGCCAGATGGTCGGCGCACTTTGGACGTTATATCTATCGGGTGAGCAACAGCCGCGACCCGCACGACCTGGCGGAGTTCAGCCACGACCAGCTGGATTTTCCGATCGCCGGGCCGGACGATGCCCGCCGTGCCCTCGTCGCCCGGCGTTTTGCCCGCACGCTCAGGGAGGAGGACCTCGAGCGGCACATCGTTTTTTTCAGAACCCAGTCGTTGGGCAACTATGTCGAGGCCAGAACGCGCTCGCTGCCGTTCGATACCGCCAGGCTCCGTCCGCTCTACGCCGCATACCTGGCCGAAAGGGGGATACGCGAGCCCTTCCGGCTGCAATATTCGGACCTGGACAGCACCTTTAACCAGGTCCGTACGGGCGACCGCCGTTATCCATACATCAGCAAGGCTTATCCCACCTATATTTATGACCAGTCGCCGGGGCAATACGTACGGGCGCTTTTCGGGCCGCCGCGCGCGTACCTGTTCGGCAAGATGATCGGGCTCCTGGCGGGATCGCTCCTGCTGAGCGTCCTAACCGCCCTTTCGCTGGCTTATCTGCTCCGCACCCTTTCGCGCGAAAAAAAGCTATCGGCCGTCAAGAACGACTTCATCAACCACCTGGGCCATGAATTCAAAACACCGCTCAGCACCATCTCGGGCGCCCTCGAAGCCCTCGAGGAATTCGACGCGCTCGGCGACCCCGCCCGCTCGCTGCGGTACATACGGATGGCCCGCGCGGAGACGGAAAGGCTGTCCGGTATGGTATCGACCGTCCTCGACCTGGCGCTCTACGAGCGAAGCGATTTTGCTCTGACGCCGGCGGCCGTGGATGTAAGCGCGTTGCTGCGGTCCTTTGCGGAGCGGTACGGCGTGCACGCCGAGCTCCCCGTGGACGCGACATCGCCCGCGGGCGCACCGCAACCACCCGCGGGCGCACCGTTGTTCCTCCGGGCGGATGAATGGCACCTCACCCGCGCCCTCGACAACCTGCTCGACAACGCCGTCAAGTATTCTCCGGCGGCGCCGGACATCACCATCCATTGTAGTGCGAACGGCGGGTTCCTCGTCATTGCCGTCACCGACAACGGTTACGGTATCCCCGCGTCGGAGCAGCCCCTGATCTGGGATAAATTCTACCGCGCGCCCGCCACCCGCGCGACCGTGAAGGGACAAGGCCTCGGGCTGAGCTATGTCCGCACCGTCGTCGAGAAGCACGGCGGATGGGTTGCCGTCGCCAGTGATGGTGAGGGGAAAGGGAGTACATTTACGGTTGCGTTTCCGCTATGACTGCCGCGCCACATATGACCGCCGCCCCTCGCACAGCTCCGCGCATATTGCTCGTCGAAGACGAACCGTCGCTGGCTGGGATCATCAAGGAAAGCCTCGAGGCCCGCGGTTTTGCCGTCGCGCATACGCCGACCGCCGGGGACGCGTGGGCGCAATACCGCGCTGACCGGCCCGACGCGGTGGTGCTCGACGTCATGCTGCCTGATGGCACCGGGTTCGACCTCAGCCGGCGGATACGCACCGCCGACATCGAAACACCCATTCTTTTCCTGACCGCGCGATCGCTGCCGCAGGATGTGGTCGAGGGTTTCGAGGCCGGTGGCAGCGATTACCTGAAAAAGCCCTTTAGCCTGTCCGAGCTGGTCATACGGCTAAAGGTGCTGCTCAGCAAACACCGTGTGCTCGTGGAAACCGGGACCACCCTGCCCGAAGCCGGCATTGGCGGCTATCGTTTTGACGCGGCCTCGTGCCTGCTGACCTTCCAGGGGCACGAGCGCCGCCTCACCGCGCGGGAGTCGGATATCCTGCGGCTGCTGTATCTCCACCGCAACCGGGTCCTCGACCGGAAGTCCCTCCTTCTCAGCGTCTGGGGCAATGACGATTTTTTCTCCGGGCGCAGCCTGGATGTTTTTATCACCAAGCTCAGGAAATATCTATCGGGCGATCCATCGGTGAGGATCGTCAATGTCCGGGGCGTGGGGTACAGGCTCGTGGCCTGAGGCGCGCCGCGGGGCCTCCGGGGCGGCGCAGGCCTCCAGGCGTTGCTGGGCCTCGGATCGCTCCGGGTCCCCGGGACGTCCCTCCGGGTTGTCGCCTAGCGGCCCCTACGGCCGTCCAGGGAGATCGTATTGTAATCTATAAAGAGGAGCAACGCCGCAAAGTTCAGCGCGTAAAAAATCTGGCTGAAGACGTTCTGCCATCCCTCCACGAGCGTCGAGCCGAAAATCAGGATCAACATCAGCAACCAACCCAGGTTGAGCGCAAACCGCGTGAACAACCCCACAATCAGCAATACGCCGGCCAGCAGCTCCAGGAACGGTAACGTATAACCGAAGGGGAGAACCAACCACTCCGGCAGGAAGGTCTTATCGAACTCCGTGGCCATTCCCTGGGCGAATTTATCCAGCTTGGGCAGCCTTTCCAGGCCATGTCCGAACATGCTCAGCGCAATGGGTAACCGGGCCATGAGGTAGACCCGGGGGTAATTTTTCATACAGGTTGTATTAAGACCGTAAAAGTAGGCCTTCCACACGGAATTCCGCCCCAACCTGTGGCGCCATTCCACAGGTCGCGTCTGTTAAGGGTTTTAGAAAGCCACTGATTGCGAGCGAGTTTTTTACGTTTGGCACACTGGCACCATTCTTCGACTGGTATATACGAATTACAAAACACGCAAAAAATCATTGTTATGAAAAAAACCTTATTATCCGCCACTGCCCTTCTCCTCTGCGGAGGACTGGTCACCGCCCGAGCCGCGTCCGCAGACACCTCGGCCATCGCCCGCCCCGACACCGCAGCGCGTTTCGACACCGCGGCGCGCTTTGACACCGCTGCACGGTTCGATACTGCCGCCCGTTTTGACACGGCCGCTTTCGATACCGCTGCGCGATTTGACACGGCCGCGTTTGACACGGCCGCAAGGTTCGACACCGCCGCACGCGCTGCCTTTGACACCTCCGCTTCTATACGCGACACTGCCGCATTCCGGGATACCGCTGCGCACCACGCCGTAACGGATACCGCCGTTGCAACCAAGAAAGACACTTCGGCCAGGATCGGCAATGCGCCTTTCGTGGGCGCAGCTGTAGCCGACACGTCGAAACCCGCAAAAGATACAACCAAGAAAAAAGGTGGGGGGAAGATCGAATAAATCGGGCATTTTTTATCATCCCCCCCACAGTTCGAAAGCCGGATTCGCTCCGGCTTTCGTATTTTTGTGTCACCTATGTCAAAGATCCTGCTGGTAGAAGACGACCTGACGTTCGCCCGTTTGCTACGGGATTTTCTGCATAAATATGGGTATGAAATAGATACGGTCAGGGACGTAAAGGGAGGCCTCCGCCAACTGGAGTCCGAGTCCTATGCCCTGCTCCTGTTGGATTACCGGCTGCCGGACGGCAACGGTCTCGAGGTCCTCACCCACGCCAGGACCAAGGGCCTCGCGACCCCCGCGATCGTGATGACCAGCTTCGACGACATCCGCACGGCCGTCAAGGCGATCCGTTCGGGCGCCTTTGACTACATTACCAAGCCGGTCAACCCGGAAGAACTGCTGATGGTGATGACCTCCGCCATCGCGCCCGTCGAACAGCCCGTTGCCGCCAACCCGCAACCGGACTACATCAGGGGGGAAAGCCCGTCCGCCGCCAAGTTGTACGAATACATCGACCTGGTGGCGCCCACGGATATGACCGTGATCATCCAGGGAGAAAGCGGCACCGGAAAGGAGTACGCCGCCCGCTGCATCCACCTCCAAAGCAAGCGCGACAGCGGCCCCTTCGTGGCCATCGACTGCGGGGTACTTTCCCCGGAACTGGCTTCCAGCGAGCTTTTTGGCCACGTCAAGGGTGCCTTTACCGGCGCCGCCGCGGACAAGAAGGGATTGTTTGAGACGGCCAAGGGCGGCACGCTCTTCCTGGACGAGATCGGCAACCTGGGTTATGATACCCAGGTGAAGCTGCTCCGCGCCCTCCAGGAAAAGACCATTCAGCCCATTGGCGGTACGCGTACCATCCCGGTGGACGTCCGGCTGATCGTCGCCACCAACGAAGACCTGCTGGCTTCGGTCCAAAAAGGCGACTTCCGCCAGGACTTATACCACCGCCTGAACGAATTCAAGATACAGGTGCCCCCGCTGCGGGAACGCGGAGCCGACCTGGACCTCTTTATCGCGCACTTTGTCCGCTTGTCCAACGAACAGCTGGACCGTCGCGTCCACGGCCTTTCCCAGGAAGCCACCAACGTCCTGCACCGCTATGACTGGCCGGGCAACCTCCGGGAACTGCGGAACGTCGTCAAGCGTATGGTACTGCTGGCAAAAACGGACATCGCCGGCGTCGAATGCCTCCCCGACGATATGGAGCTGTCGGTTTCGCTCGACAACCAGCCCGCCGCTGCCGATCCGGGCACCGACCTCAAGGCCATCCAGGAAGCCAACGAGCGCTCGCTGATCGAAAAGACCCTTCGCGAGGTCCGTTATAACAAGTCCAAAGCCGCGCGCCTGCTCAACATCGATCGCAAGACGCTTTATTCCAAGATAGAGCGGTATGGCCTGGATTAAGCCCCGATAGGCGTCTTCGGCGTACCCAGCCCGGCCGCCCTTTCCTCCGCCAACCGGATCAATTCGTCGAGTTGTCCGCCCATGTCCTGCAGACGCGCTATAGTCGCGGCGTCCAGTGCCCGCGAGCGCGTCAGCATTTTTTCCATGCGCCTGAAATCCGCCGCCAGCCTTCGTCCGCCGACCTGTCCCGTCCTTCCCGCAATACGGTGTACGAGTAACAGGACGCCATCGATATCGAGATTGCCCAGGTGCCCTTCCAACAACGCCTTGTCCTCGCGCTGATCCCGGGCGAATTGCCGCAGCATGCGGGTAAGTTGCGCCGCGTCGCCAAAGGTCATGCGCTCCATTGCCGAAAGGTCTAGCTCCGGGAGCGTTCCCGCGGCGGCAGGCGCGGGCACGGCAGGCGGTTGCGCAGGCGCGCCCGCGGCCGACGCGTAGAGCCCGAGGAGCGACTCCTCGGTAAACGGCTTTAGCAGCAACCCATCGAAACCCCCGGCCAGCACCTGCGCCTGCTCGTCCGGCAGTACCTGCGCGGTGAGCGCGAAGATGCGGACGTCGGATGGGATGCGCGGTCTCAGCGCCGCGCAGAGCTCCAGGCCATTCATACCCGGCATGCGTATATCGAGGAGGAGGTACCCGACGGCCGGGTCCCAGGGTTCGTTCAGCAGCGACGCGGGCGTCGGGAAACAGCGGTGCGGCACGTTATGGCGACTGAGCATCCAGGAGCACACGTCCAGGATGAAGGGATCGTCGTCGAGTATCCATGTCACTCTCTGCGAGAGGTCCGCCAGCGGGAACGTGGACTCCAGGGCGGGGGCCGCGGAAGCCGCGCGGGCGCAAGGCAGGCTGACGGTAAAGACGCTACCGGAACCGATGACGCTGGAGACATTGAGGATGCCCCCCTGGTTTTCGATAAGGGCCTTGCTGATCGGCAGTCCCAACCCGGTTCCCCCGACGCTGTGCCGGTCTTCGGCCTGCTCGAATTCCTGGAAGATGCGCTCGAGGTCTTCCGGCGCGATGCCGGGCCCGGTATCCGTGACGGTGCACACGAGGACGCCGGGCGCATCGTACCCGACGGCAATATCCACCCACCCCGCAGCCGTGAACTTTATCGCGTTCCCAAGCAAATTATACAACACTTGTTTGAGCCGGAACGGATCCCCCTCGAGGCCCAGGCCCTCCGGAAACGAAAAGTGCGTTGTCAGCGCCAGCCCGCGCGCGTCTGCCTGGAGGCGCATCACGGATACGACTTCATCGAGTAGAACGGGGAGGGAAAACACCTGGTGGGTGAAGGTGAACTTTCCGGAAACGATGCGGTTGTAGTCGAGGACTTCGTTGACGATCTGCATCAGGTGCTCGGCGGAGTGGTGCAATGCGTCTATGTCGCGCTTCCCCGCATAGCCCTGGGCGCGGATGCGCTCGGAATAACCGACGATGGATTGGAGCGGGGTCCGGATCTCATGGCTCATGTTGGACAGGAAGCGCTGTTTGGCCTTACCGTGGTATTCGGCCAGATCGCGGGCGTTTTCGATTTCCTGGCGGTAGGTATTGCCGCGGGCGATGTCGGACAGGATAAAATATAACAGCACGGCTGTGATCAGGAAAAACGAAAACATAATGGCGTTGATACGGGTGATGCCCGTGTGCACGACCTGTTCGGCCCGCGCGTTGCTGGCTTCCATTTTCTCCACGGCGTCCTGTTCGACCTGCCTCAGGACGAGCACGATCTGGCTGTTGAGCCGGTCGCTGGCGGCTGCCAGCCCGGCTTCGCGGTCCAGGAACATCGCGGAGCGGAGGCGGCGGTTGCGCTCCAGGTTTTCCATGGCGGCGTCGATATGCCGGACGGTGGTATCGGTGGGCGCGGTGGCGATGGTGTCGACGTGGGTGTGCATTTCTTCGTGGACGACCTGGTAGGGGGATGCGCCCGGTTCCGCCGCCGTTTTCTTTTTACTACCGAAAAGTTTGCGCAAAAAACCGCGCGGCGCCTTTTCATGCGGCTGCTCCGCCCCGGGGTATACCGTGGTGGTATAGGATTTTCTTTCGGTGGTGACGACGGTCGAATCCTTTTGCGCGGCCTCGGGGCGCTCGCGGAGAGTGCGTACCTGCTGGCTGAGCGAGCTGTCCCCGAGCATATCGGCCCTGACCTTCAGGTAGTCGGATACGAGCTTGTCGCGCTGGGCAAGCAGCCGCCCGAGCGTGTTGACCTGGGCGAGCCGCAGCGAATCGCCCGCGTAGAATTCGCGGAGCGTATCGATCAGCAAATGGATCGGCCGCAGGTCCTGCCGTTCGAGGCCCTCCAGGCGGGCGACGCCAGCGGATAATTCCCCGGCCACCCGCCAGGGCGTGGAGGGCGCGGCGTTGTGCTGCACGGCCCCGAGCATCTGGCGGAAGGCGATCTTGCTCACGCTCCACGCCAGAACGAGGGCGCAACATGCCAGGACCACCGCCGTGATGACCTTGCCCCTGACCGATCGGGTTAATCCGCTCCTCGCCATAGTACCTTTTATACAAAATTAGTACCATTACATTAAATCCTTAATTTAGACCCCGCTATGAGGTCCCTCCACGTCTGCTTGCTCTCCCTCCTGGTCATAGGCTCCGGAACCGTCCTGGGCGCCCCCGGGCGGGACAGCCTCCTGGCGGCCCTGAACAAAGCCATCGCCGAATCGCCGAAATACGATGAGCAGAAGCTGCAAAGGATCGCCGACCAGGAGCATAGCCTGCTGGAAACGACCGGCGAAAGCGAGACCTATGACCGTTGTCTCCAGCTCTTCAATGAATACAAGTCGTTCAAATACGATTCCGCCTATGCCTATGCGCGCAGCCTGGATAAAGTAGCCCGGGCCATGAACGACCCGGTCCGGATCATGTACGCGCGGATCCAGCTGGGCTTTACGCTGGTGTCCGCCGGGATGTTCAAGGAGACCTTCGACGTCCTGAGCACGCTGGACGCGCGGAACGCGCCCGACAGCATACGGGCGGAGTTCTATTCGCTCATGGGCCGGTATTACTATGACCTGGGGGATTTCGACAACGACCGCTTTTACACCGGAACCTACAACAAAAAGGGGAGCGCCTACATCGACTCCGCGCTGATGCTTTACCCGCCCAGCTCCTTTCCATATTCTTACTACCAGGGGCTTCAGGCCCTCAAGGCGGGAAAGGTGGAGGAGGCGTCGCTGAATTTCCGCAGGATCATCCGCTGGCCGGACCTTACGCACCACCAGGTGGCGCTGGTCGCCTCGACGCTCAGCGACATCTATATCCGGAAAGGAGAAAGAGATTCCGCCATCGACCTGCTGATCCAGGCAGCCGTCGCGGACATCGAGTCTTCCACCAAGGAAACCTCGGCCATGCTCAACCTGGCCGAGCAGCTTTTCCAGCAGGGAGACGTGAGGAATGCCTCCATTTATATCGAACGGGCGATGAAGGAAGCGGTGTTTTATGGCGCACGCCAGCGGAAAATACAGGCGGGCGCCATCCTGCCTATCATCGAGGATGAAAAGATCGCGGCCGTGGAAGGACAGCGCCGGGTATTGTTCGAGTACGCCTCGATCGTCACCTTGCTACTGCTGGTGGTTGTCGCCCTGGCTATCGTCATTTTCCTCCAGGTCCGGAAGCTTCGGATGGCGCAACGCGCCTTGTCCAAGGCCCACGAGCACACCCAGGAGATCAACCACCAGCTGGAAGAGGCCAATAAGATAAAGGAGGAATATATTGGATATTTTTTCAATGTCAACTCCGACTACTTTACCAAGGTGGAAAAATTCAAAAAAGCCATCGAACAAAAGCTGATCGACCGGAAATTCGAAGACATCCGGTACCTGACCGGCAATATCAACCTCAAAAAGGAGAAAGAAGAGCTGTTGCAACATTTCGATAAGGTGTTTTTGAAGTTGTTCCCGCACTTCGTACAGGACTTCAACGCCCTTTTCAAACCGGAGGACCAGGTGCACCTCAAGGAAGGCGAGCTGCTCAATACCGACCTCCGGATATTTGCCCTCATCCGGATGGGCATCGGCGACAACGAGAAAATCGCCAAGATCCTCGAGTATTCGGTCAACACCATATATACCTACAAGACCCGCATACGGAACCGCTCCCTGGTCCCCAACGAAACGTTCGAAGAACGGGTGATGCAGATAAAGGCGCTTTAAACCCTCGGACACCATCTATATATAAATAATCCTAATATCATAAATACACATTGTAAATCAATCGCATAGGGAAAGCAGATACCCCCAATGGGGGAATATTTCCTTGATCGCCCTTAGATAACTTGTCATGCCCTGGTAAGGTTTCTTTCTTTACCCCCGAACGATTCCAAATCAAAACCACTGTTATGACAAAAACGCGATTGCTTAGGAAAGGACTCCTGCTGCCTTTTCTTCTCGCCCTGGCTTTCCTGGTCCACGCCCAAACCAAGCCCTTTACCGGGTCGGTGCACGATGACAAAGGGAACCCGGTAGCCGGCGCCTCCGTCCTGGTAAAGGGCAAAAAGACCGGGACCACTACCGACGCCCAAGGCAATTTCTCCCTCACCCTACCCGCTGCCACCCGTTCCATCCAGGTCTCTTATGTGGGATACGAATCCCAGGAAATCGCGGTCACCGGCCGTGTCAGTGTGGAGGTCAGCCTCGTACCCACCCAAGGCAACCTGAATGAGGTGGTCGTCGTGGGTTACGGGACCCAAAAACGAAAGGACGTGACGGGTTCGGTCTCCTCCGTGCGGGGCAACTCCTTTAAGGACCAGCCGGTGACCAATGTCACCGCGGCCCTCCAGGGACGGGCCGCGGGGGTCGAGGTCGTGAGCGGCTCGGGCGCACCTGACGCCACCCCGACCATCATCATCCGGGGCGTGTCCTCCCTCCACCAACCCGCTCCTTTGTATATCGTCGACGGGGTCCGGGTACCCGGGGACAACATCAACATACAGGACATCGCTTCGGTCGACGTCCTCAAGGACGCCAGCGCCACCGCCATCTACGGCTCGGCCGCTGCCGGCGGGGTCATCGTGATCACCACCAAAAAGGGGTTGGGCGGCAAACCCGCCATCACGTTCAGCGCACGGTACGGGGTCGTCAAACCCAAGCTGGTGCACCTGCTGGATAAAAACGGCTTTATCAAGCTCGAGGACATCGTCGCGCCGAAGTATTTCACCGGGGCCACACAGCTGGATACGCTGCCCAATACGGACTGGGTCAAGGCCCTGTACTCCGACGGGCGGGAGCAGAACTACAACCTGTCCGTTTCGGGCTCCACCCCCGTGGTCAACTACCTTTTCAGCGGCTTCTACAACGACGCCAAAGGGGTCTACCTCGACAACGCCTCCTCCATCGGCGGGGCCAGGGTCAATACCGACTTCAAGCTGGCCAACTGGTTCAAGATCGGGGAACAACTGTCGGTGTCGCAGCGCAAGACGTCACCCCCCGTTCCCGGGCGGAACGACCTGGGCTACCACAACGCGCCCTTCAGATCGCTGCCGATCATCCCCGTCTATAACAAGGACGGCTCCTGGGGAACCGCGCCGCCCAACTACAACGGCTTTACCTTTAGCGGTCCGAACCCCGTCGGGGCCATCGAGAACGCTACCACCCAGAACGTAAAGAACAACTTCAACAGCAACGTCTATGCCGAGGTCAAACTGCCCCTGTACCTTACCTTCAGGGCCAACCTGGGCTACGACTACTACCTGGAAACCCAGGACTATTTCCAGAACGCCTTCAACTACGGCCCCGGCTCGGTACAAACCTTCAACAGCCTGAACAAATACTATATCGAAAGCACCCAATTGCTGCAGAACTATGTGCTGACCTTCGACCATACATTCGGTAAACACTCGATCAACGCCGTGGCGGGGTACGAGCAGATCACCAACGACTACAATACGGAGAACGCGACGATGACCTCGACCGGTCTGCCGGGTTTTTCGTTCATACAAACCTCCGCGTCCAACATATCGCTGTCGGGCTACCGTGACCCCCAGGGGCTGATTCAGTCCCAGTTCGGTCGGCTCAACTACAACTATGACGGTCGCTATTACATCTCCGGCTCCATTCGCCAGGACGCCAACTACACGGTCTTCGGACCCAATAAACAAAAGGGCGTTTTCTCCGCCGCTTCGGTCGGCTGGAATATCAGCGACGAAAACTTCTTCAAGGCGCTCACGCCGGTGGTCAACAACCTGAAGCTGCGTGGCAGCTATGGCACCATGGGGAACAGCGCCATCCCGCCCTATACCTATACGGCAACGTATTCGCAGTTCACCGACGCGGGCGGTCTGGCCTCCGGTGGCCAGAACTTCGCCCCGGGCGCGCCCCTCGTGATCGCCAACACCTTCAATGCCATCCCCAACCCCAACCTGCACTGGGAAACCGTTACCGAAACCAACGTGGGTCTGGACGGAGAAGCCTTCAAGGGCAAGCTCTACTTCAGCGTGGAATGGTACAACAAGAAAACGTCGAACATGCTGTACGCCCTGACGCTGCCCTTGAGCTCCGGTTTTACGGCGCCCTACTTCGTCAACATCGGGAGCGTGAACAGCAAGGGTATCGACCTCCTGGTGGGATATAAGGACAACGTGGGCGGTCTGGGTTACGACGTGACCTTTACCGCGGGATTCAACAAGAACAAGGTCACCACCCTCGACGGTATCACCAATGACGCCCTGTACGACGGCTACAACTACCTCAACTACGGGGACCAGACCTTTAATATCATGCCCAACCTGCCCGTTACGATCACCAAGGCCGGGTTGCCCTTTGGCTCCTTCTACGGCTACAAGGTCACCGGGATGTTCAAGACCGACGCACAAGCCTCGGCCGACGCCGCCCAGCCCAACGCCCATGCGGGAGACCTGATCTTCGCCCACGACGGCAAGACCGGCACGACGATCAACCCGAACGACCGCCAGGTGATCGGGAACCCGAACCCGAAGATGGTCTATGGCGTCAATATCCGCCTTAATTATAAAAACTTCGACCTGGCCGCCCTCTTTAACGGCGTGGCCGGCGTACAGCTGTTCAACGGCGTAAAGGCGTACGAGCAATTCCCCTACGCCGACGGCAACACCACCGGCAAGGTCTTTGGCGATTCCTTCCTCGGATCGAACGGACTGACGTCGCAACCCCGCCTGGGCGTGGCCAATACGTCGAACAATACTTTCGCGCTGGACCCGAACGGGAACTATACCACCGTCAACAGCTACTTCGTCGAAAACGGCGGCTATCTGAAGCTCAAAAACCTCCAGATCGGCTACACCTTCTCCAATCCCCTGTTCAGCAAGGCCGGGATAAAGGGTGCGCGTGTTTTCGTCATGGCCAACAACCTCTTTACCATCACCAAATACACCGGTCTCGATCCCGAAGTCGGCAGCGGGTATTCCGCCGCCGCCCAGTCGGGTTTTGTGGGCAACACGGTAGGGGTCACTACCCGGGGCATAGACGCCGTACCCCAGTATCCCCAGACCCGGATCTATTCCGCAGGCCTGGACGTGAATTTCTAGAGCGCCCCGGCGCCCCGAAGGCGCCGCCCGCGAACCAAAAAACATTAAATGCAACGAATCATGACAAAACGATTATATACCGCCCTGGCCATCCTGATCCTGGGCGCCGGCTGTGCCAAGGACCCTTCCCTGGTCGGTCCTCCCAACGCCTATTCCACGACCAACTATCCCTCCACCATCGACGGGTTGAACAGCGTGCTCGCGCCCTGCTACTCCAACCTCCGGGACCCGGGTTTGTTTGGATTCCACTTCCTCCCCAAGGCCATCTCGAATTCAGAGCACGCGGTCAATTCGATCTACGCCGGCGACGCGGCCTGGAACGACATGGCGGCCGTGAACGTGCAGTCCACCAATGAATACGTCAACGAAGCCTGGCAGGTGCTCTTTACCGGGGTCAAGAACTGCAACGTCCTGCTGGCCGGCGCGGACCTCTTTACGCAGCACTACGCCAAGACAACCGACCTACCGGAGGTGGCCCTCATCAGGGGACAGGCTTATTTCCTGAGGGCGTATTATTATTTCGAGCTCGAGTGTCTGTATGGCGAAGACAACGTGCCAAACCCCACGCCATCGGACACGCTGGGCGTGCCCATCTTTAACGGCGTCCCCGCCACCCTCTCCGAGAGCCAGCAGCCGCGGAGCTCGATCAAAAGCGTCTGGGCGCTGATCGAAAGCGACCTCCAGCAAGCCGCCACCCTGCTAAAAGGCCAGGTCTGGACGGGTAACGACGTTGGCCGCGTCACCGACCTGGCCGCCAAGGCTCTCCTGGGTAAGGCGTACGTTTTCACCAAGGATTACGCTGATGCCAAGACGATACTGGCCCAGGTTATCGGCAGCGACAAGGGTCTCGTCAGCTACGACACCCTGCGGGGGGAATTTATCGGCGTCACCGGATACAAGTTCAACCGCGAATCTCTTTTTGAGCTCAACATCGACCAGAACTCCTACGGCGGATACGGCGTGTATTCCGGCGCGGCCAACTCCACCACCATCATGGGGCTGATCTGGCCGCCCTGGGCTGTCGGCTCGGACGGTACCGAAACCAACTGTACGCCCCTGGGGTATGGGAACGAGATCGCCCACTGGAAGAACGTGCTGCGGTATGGGTACAAATTGGGCACGTACAACCTGGTGGCCAACCCGAACTATAACGCCGGCAAAGGCCCCGCTTATAACAACCCGCAACAGGTCATGGACCCCGTCTACAAGGCAGCCGCGCTGGCTGCCCGGACCAACGGAACGGTGGACCCCCGCCTGTACATCAGCATGCTGCAACCCTGGGTGGATTCGGTTTCCCCCGACGGACAACACTGGTACCCCGTATCCAGGCCCAACTTTGAACAAGGACCCGGTACCTACGGCTGGAGCATCCGCAAATACACCCCGGTATTCAACAACATCAACAACGTCGGGCCGGCCGACAACGTAAACCTCCACCTCCTGCGGATGGCGGACGTATACCTGTTGTACGCCGAAGCCTGCGCCAATTCGAGCGATGCCGGGGACGCCCTGGAGTACATCAACAAGGTCAAACGCCGCGCCTACGGCTACCCGGTCAACGGGTCGTCGCCGGTGGACTATCCCAGTCTCACCGCCGCGACGATGGCGTCCGATCCCGCGCTGGCCAACAACCCGCTCTACTACGAACGGTGGGCGGAGTTCTTTAACGAGGGCCAATGGTGGCTGGACGTCTGTCGCTGGCACCTGGGCCCCAACGAGGCCGCGTTCTATGGATCGGCTTATAATGCCACCGGCGGGACCCTGAGCTGGAACGACAAGGGATATGCATGGCCCATCCCCTTGAATGAAACCAACTCGAACCCGCTCGTAGCCACTCAACAAAACCCCGGTTATTAAGCCCACGCGTTGCTACCGTGGCCCGGTATCGAACCGGGCCGCGGTAGCAACGTCTTCAAACACGCTATGTTTAGAATACTCTTTTGCTGCGCAGCCGCCCTGGCGGCGGCCTGCGGAGCCTTTGCCCAGGACAGTCTGAAGAACAGACCGGAGCTGAGCCTCCCGATGACCAACCGAAAGATCGTCGTGGCGCACTGTATGACCAACATCATCCGGTTCAAGGGCCACCCGTTCGAAGACAGCTGTAACCCCGATTACTATTCCCTGACGGGTAACCCCACCGCGCCCATTGGCGGCCTCACCCAGGTCCTCCCCATGGAAGATACCCTGCTGAACGGTGCGCCGCTCGACAGCGCCGTAGCCTTCGACCTGCGTGCGGCCCGGGCCAGCGGCATCGACGCCTTCCAGTTTTATTATCCGCTGCATACGGAGTCGTGGGACGAGATCATCGAGGCGTATTTCCGCGTATCGGCGACGCTGCACATCCCCTTCTCCTTTACCTTTTGTATCTCCCATCCATCGGGAGGCACGCAGGCGGAGCGGGTTGACGGTTTTGCGAAGCGTATCAACGGGATCATGGACAAGGTGGGGCGTAACAACCCGCGCTGGCTGCGGACACCGGATGGGCGGTTGGTGGTGTATCTCTGGCAGGGCCAGGGACTGAGCGATGAACCGACGTCCGCGCGGGCCGTCGCGGGGGCGTTCCAGGCGCTCGCCGGCGCGGTGCACGAGCGTTTTGCCTGCGTATACGACATCAACGAGCAGATCACGCCGGCAAAGCTCAACGACTTCCTCGACTACTTCCCCGCGTGTTGGATCTGGACGCTCCCTTACCATGACGGCTATATCGGGAACCTCGTGGCCGCCACCTGCGCGACCCGGCGCCGGACCTTCGAGGGTTCCGCCTTTTGCGACTTCTATACGTCCAAGCTCCTGCTGCGGGGCACCTGGAACATCCAGTCCGCGCAGGAAGCCGTCGCCGCCGGTATCGGCCGCACGGACCGGAGATACATCGCGACCGGTCTTTCCTATAATTTCCGGAAACTGCTCGAATTCGGCATCGGTCACGACGTTCCCGTCATCAATATCATCACCTGGAACGACTATCCGGAGGGCCATCACCTGGCACCGGAGATCAACCACAACGAAGGCTTTTCCGTGTTGTTGAACTACTATAAGAGCGTTTGGAAAAAAGAGCCCTCTCCATATGCGGGCAGGGATGTGGCGGTGGCGTTCTACAAACGCTATGCGCACACGACGGCGCCATCTCCGTATAACTTTTTGGTAACGCCCGTCGAGACGGGTATCGATCCCGCGTCGGAGGACTCGGTAGAAGTCGTGACCCTGCTCGACAAACCGGCCACGCTGACCGTCGGCGACGCCTCCGTGGTGGTGCCGTCGGGTTGTCACGCAACGCGCTTTTTCCAGGCATCGGGGACCGTGTCCGTCGCCATCAGCCGCGGGGGACAAACGGCGCTCCGTTTTACCACCCCTGTGGCGATCACGCTGAAGCCGTTGCGCACCAACCGCCTGACGTACTCCTATAGTAGCGAGCACCAGGCTTTCTTTACCCCCCTGGTGGGGGATCGTTCTCTTTGGCCCCTTCCACAATAAACCGGCTTCTCCAAAAATCGACCGTTATGAAGTTGTACAGCTGTATCCTGTTTTGTTCGATCCTCGCCCGCGCCTCGGCGCAAAGCCCGGTAGTAAGCGTCGGTTCCGTCATCTCCGCCTCGGTCGACAACCAGACCGTCCATGTGAAAACCGCGGCCACGCTCATCGACGTCACCGTGTACGCGCCCGGCGTGGTGCGCGTGCGCGAAGGCGGCGGGCCGGACTTCTCGTATGCGGTCGTGGGCACGGTACAACCGACGCACGTGCGCGTGGTGCCATCGGCCGAGGCCATAACGATTGTCACCGACTCGCTCACCGCGGTCATTGGTAAGCATCCGTTCCGGATGACCTTCCTGACGCCGGCCGGCGATACGATCAATACGGATGAACCCGGTCTCACCACCTCCCGTATCGGAACAGAGGTCACCACGTATAAGCACCTCCAGGAGGGCGAGCGTTTTATCGGCCTGGGGGAGAAAACGGGGGACCTCGACCGCCGCGGGAATGGCTATGTCAACTGGAACAGCGACTTCTACGGCTACTCCGTCACGCAAGACCCCCTTTATTCCTCGATCCCGTTCTATATCGGCATCCACCACGCGCTGAACTACGGCCTCTTTCTCGATAACACCTCTGAAACCACGTTCAACTTTGGCGCCAGCAACAACCGGTTTTCGTCGTTCGCCGCGCGGGAAGGCGGGATGAACTACTATTTCATCTACCATACCCGCGTGGCGGACATCCTCCGGGACTACACCTACCTCACGGGGCGTATGCCCCTGCCCCCGCTCTGGAGCCTCGGATACCAGCAGAACCGCTATAGCTACTTCCCCGATGTCCAGGCGCTCAACATCGCGCAGACGCTCCGGGCAAACCGTATTCCCTCGGACGGTATCACGCTGGACATCCTGTACATGGATGCCTATAAGCTGTTTACCTGGAACCCAACGCGGTTCCCCGACCCCGCCGGATTCATCCGGCGCCTGCATGACCTGCACTTCCACCTCACCACCATCGTCGACCCGGGGATCAAGGTGGAGAAAGGGTATCCGGCCTATGAAAGCGGGATCGCCGCTGGCGTCTTCCTGAAATATCCCGATGGAACGGACTATACCGCCAAAGTCTGGCCGGGCTGGTGCCATTTCCCCGACTTTACGTCCGCAAAAGGACGCGACTGGTGGAGCGACCAGGTAAAGGCGCTGTCGGCCCAGGGCGTATCCGGTATCTGGAACGACATGAACGAGATATCGACGTGGGGGCAGCAGGTGCCGGCCAACGTGCTCTTCGACTACGACGGGCGGGGCGCTACCATGCAAGAAGCGCACAACGCGTACGCGCTCGAGATGGTGCGCTCCAGCTATGCCGGCGCCAGCGCCTCGGGGCTGCGCCCCTTTGTGCTCACGCGGTCGGGTTTTGCCGGCCTCCAGCGTTACAGCGCGATCTGGACGGGCGACAACCGCGCGGAAGAGAACCACTACTTCACCGGCGTCCGGATGCTCCAAAGCCTGGGGCTGAGCGGGGTCGCGTTTACCGGGATGGACGTCGGCGGTTTTACCGGTAACCCCAGCGCCAGTCTCTATACCCGCTGGATGGAGGTCGGCGCCTTTATCCCCTACTACCGCAACCATACGGCGCTCAACACAAAATCCTCCGAGCCCTGGACCTTTGGGGAGGACGTCCTGGACATATCGCGCAACTACATCGGGCTCCGGTATACATTGTTGCCGTACATCTATTCGACGTTCTACGAGGCTACGCAAAACGGGATGCCCGTATTACGCTCGCTGGCCATCGACTACACCCACGACCCGCGCATCTACGACCCCGCCTATCAGAATGAATATCTTTTTGGCCCGTCCCTGCTGGTCGCGCCGGTAGGCGGGGACGCGACCTACGCACCGGTATACCTGCCCGGCGGTCCCTGGTATAACCTGTACAATGATTCCGCCGTCTCGGGTAGTTTTGTCACCCCGCTAACCATCGACCGGCTACCCGTCTATGTGCGCGGCGGCGCGATCATACCCGTACAGTCGCTCATCCAGTCCACGGAGGAGCAACCGTCGGATACGCTTTGGATACACGTGTACAACGGCGCTTCCGGCCGCTTTACTTACTACGAGGACGACGGCTCGACGTTTAAATACCGCGACGGCCAATACTATCGCAGGGACCTGACCTTCGATCCCGCGGCGCGGACGTTTACGCTGGGCGCCGTTACCGGCTCACTCCCCAGCAAGTTCGGACACATCCGGCTGGTGCTGCACGGCTTTGGCGGTGACGCGCGCTACGCCTTCCTCCCACCCACTGCACGCGTGAATGCCCAGGCCGACGACGC
>NZ_DATJIY010000162.1:0-18119 GCF_035492835.1 Dinghuibacter sp. | reverse complement strand
TCATTCTTTGCCGGAGCAAAAGCCCTGTACGCCGTCGAGTGTACCCGCCAGGGCATCGTTTTCGCGGATCGCATATCGATGACGGCCGGATGGCAGGACAATATCCGGCAGTTCCTGACCACGTATTTCGCTTCCGGTCCCGGGCCGATGATCGATCATCCACGCGCGTACTTTGCCGCGGCCTACGCCCTGTACATTGGACTTTTTGGTGGACATCCCCTGGAGGCGGGTCGAAGCTATATAATGCTGCCGGACGGCGTCCTAAGCCTCCTGCCCCTGGAGGCGCTGGTCACGACGCCCGCGTACACGCCCGATCCGGGCAATTGGCCTTTTGTGCTACGCCTTTCGCAGGTTTCTTACGCCTGGTCCCTGTCGACGTTGCACCTGCAGGTGCTGACCAGGGGCAATCAAGCCGGCTTTTCGGGCTTTTTCCTTTCGCGTACGCGCTCCCTTCCCGAACTCCAGGCCGTTACCGCGGAAGAAGAGGCACTGCGCGGGTTGATCCGCGAGGGTTCTTTTTATACAGATTCGCTGGCCACTGCGACCGCATTCCGGCAATCGTTGGAGCGGTCCGCCATCGTGCACGTTGCCTCTCACGCCTCAGGGGGAGCTTCGGAAACCTTGGTGGGCGCGGGGGATGCCTCGGGCGCCTCGGGGGATGTCGAAGCGCCCCATGTGGAACTGTTCGACCGCCCCTTTTATCCCGTTCAGCTGGCGGACCTGGCTAGCGCGCCCACGCTCGTCGTGCTCAGCGCGTGTCAGACCGGCAACGGGCGGCTGGTTGCCGGCGAAGGCGCCCAAAGCATCGCCCGCGCTTTCACGGCCGCAGGAACCAATACCGTCATGTCAAGCTGGTGGAACGTGAACGATGCGGTGACCGCGGGTCTGATCAAGGCCTTTTACCGGGGTCTTTCGGACGGACGTCCTGCCGCCACCGCTCTGCGGAGCGCCCAGTTGGATTGGATCTGCGATCCCGGTGTCCAGTACCTGCAGAAGCTGCCCTACTACTGGGCGGCATTGCATTGCCAGGGGAACCCGGCGCCGGCGATGCGCCCCTTTTCGTCCGGCCATCTTTGGTATTGGCTCGTCGCGGGCGTCATTGTGCTATTCCTGGTTATCATGATGGCCCGGAAAATCAGATTGAGTTAAACTTAGCATAACGCCGCGGCGCTACGATTTCTGCTGCTAGTACACTACATTTAAGGCAAATCTTAAAACGCTTTGCTATGAATTTCAACCCCGTGGTACACTTCGAAATGGGTTACTTCGACCGTGACCGTATGTCACAGTTTTACGAATCGGCTTTTGGCTGGCAGCTCCAGAAAATGGGACCCGAGATGGGCAACTACGTTTTGGCCCACACCGCCGAAACCGATGCGAATGGCATGGTTAAAACCCCGGGCACCATCAACGGCGGTTTTTACCAGAAGTCGGACAGCCCCGCTTCGCACGCCCCATCGGTAGTGATCGCCGTACAGGACATCAACGCCGCGATGGAGGCCGTGAAGACCTCCGGTGGGACGATCCTGGGCGCCATGAACGAAAAGGGCGAGCAGACCATGGAGCCGGTCATGATCCCCGGCGTGGGGCTGTGGATTTCGATCCAGGACACCGAAGGGAACCGCGTGAGCATCCTGCAGCCGAACCCCCGGTAACATAAGGCCGGCGACAGCGGGTCCAGGGGGCGCGGAGTGGGTCCAGGGCAAAAAAAATCCCCCTCATCAACCGACGAAGGGGATATAGTAGTCTGCCTAAGTGACCCCGCAGAGACTCGAACTCTGGACCCGCTGATTAAGAGTCAGCTGCTCTACCAACTGAGCTACGGAGTCAAATTTCCCATGGATGGGGTGCAAAGGTAGGGAGTAGACCGGACTTTGCCAACGGATTTTTTTGCCGTAACTTTGCGGCTTCATTTCCGGTTCATGAGTGATGAGATAAAACATGAGTGCGGTCTGGCCTTTATTCGCCTGCGCAAACCATTTTCTTATTACAAACAACAATATGGCTCTGTTCTGTATGGTCTGAACAAGCTATACCTGCTGATGGAGAAACAGCACAACCGGGGCCAGGACGGCGCCGGGATGGCGGCCATCAAGCTGGACACGGAACCGGGGAATCCCTTCCTATATCGTTTGCGGAGCAATGAACCCAGGGCCATTGCCGACATCTTCTCGAAGATTACCCAGGAAATCAGCGAGTTAGAAAAATATCAACCGGACCTGCTGCAACACCCTGACATCGTAAAAGGCCACATTCCGGCAATGGGCGAGGTATTGCTGGGCCACCTGCGGTATGGGACCCAGGGGAGGAACAACGTCGAATTCTGTCATCCCTTTATCAAGCGGAACACGGTGAAAGCCAGGAACCTCGTGATGGCCGGGAACTTCAACCTGGTCAATACCGAGGAGCTGTTCTCGCTGGTGAATATCGACCCGGGCGTTTTTCAGCGGCAAAGCGACCTGGCGGCCATGATGGAAACGGTGCATTATTTCCTGGTACAGGAGGACGAGCAGCACCCCGACGCGATGGAAGTGAGCCGTTTTTTGAAAAAAGCGACAGCCCTCTTTGACGGCGGGTTTACCTTCGGCGGCCTCATCGGCAACGGGGAAGCCTTTGTGATGAGGGACGCCAATGGCATCCGACCGGCGTATTACTATATCAACGACGACGTGATCGTAGGCGCTTCCGAAAGGGCGGCGATCCGGACCTCGTTTAACGTGGGCGAGAACGAGGTGCAGGAGCTCATGCCGGGTTGCGCGCTGATCGTCCACAAGGACGGCAGCTATGCGATCGAGCAGATCCTGGCGCCAAAGGAACGGAAGGCGTGCAGCTTCGAGCGCATCTACTTTTCCCGCGGGAACGACGAAAAAATCTACAAGGAGCGTATCGCGCTCGGTCGCCACCTAAGCGAGCCCGTGCTCAGGTCGATCAACAATGACTTGAAGCATACCGTTTTTTCCTTTATCCCCAACACGGCCGAGGTCGCTTTTTACGGTCTGTTGAAGGGGATGGAAGGGTACCTGAACAAGATAAAGGTGGAGCGCATCCTGTCCTGGGGCAAAGACTACGACGAAGAGAAGCTAGCCGAGATGGTGAACCGCCGGATCAGGGTGGAAAAGATCGCGATCAAGGACGTCAAGATGCGCACCTTTATCACCGAAGACGCGGGCCGGAACGAAATGGTCCAGCACGTCTACGACATCACCTACGGAACCGTGGAAAGGGGTAAGGATGCGCTGGTCGTGATCGACGACTCCATCGTCCGCGGCACGACCCTCAAAGAAAGCATCGTCCGTATGCTCGCCCGTCTGGAACCGTCCAAGATCATCATCGTCTCCTCTGCGCCCCAGATACGCTATCCCGATTGTTACGGGATCGATATGAGCAAGCTGGGCGACTTCATCGCTTTCCAGGCGGCCATCGAGCTGCTCAAGGAAAAAGGCATGGAGGACGTCCTGCACGATACCTTCAAGGCCGTCAAGGAACTGCAGCGCAACAACGCCCTGCATACCGCCAACCTGGTGCGCAACATCTACGCACCCTTCAAACCCGAGGAACTCTCCCGGAAAATCGCGGAATTGATCACCCCCAAGGACATCCGCGTCCCCATCCAGGTGATCTACCAGACCATCGAGGACCTACACGAATCCTGCCCCACCAACCTGGGCGACTGGTACTTTACCGGGAATTATCCCACCCCCGGGGGAAACCGTGTCGTCAACAAGGCCTTCCTAAATTATATGGAAGGCAGGAATGTCCGGGGGTATTGATTTACCTTCATCTTTATGAAATCCCTTCTTGTTGTCCGTCATGCCAAAAGCAGCTGGGAAACCGAAGGTCAGCGCGACTTCGACCGGCCCCTCAACGACCGCGGCCGCCGCGACGCGCCCATGATGGCGGATCGCCTCATCGCCCGCGGTATCGTCCCCGACCTTCTGGTCTCCAGTCCCGCTTTGAGGGCCAAAACCACCGCGGAGTTGTTCGCCTCGCGGTTCGGGGTCACCGACATTTTCTTTAAACCCGAGCTTTATCACGCGCCGGCGCCGATCTTTTACTCCGTTATCGGCGGGCTCGACGACATCGCAACTACTGCTGTTATCTTTTCCCATAACCCCGGGATCACGGACTTCGTATCCGAGCTCACTTCGGTCCGCATCGACAATATGCCCACCTGCGCGGTGTTCGCGGCGCGCGCGGATATTACGTCCTGGAGCGGGTTCCGCACGGCGAAAAAAGAATTCTGGTTCTTCGACTATCCGAAAGCGTGATATTTTTCGCAGTAAAATTTCTTATTTAACCTATCTATTGCTATTTTTGGCGTCAATATAATTGAATATTCAATCAAAATCCTATATTATTATGGTTTTACAGGATTTTAATCCTTAAATATTATAATTTATCAGGAGTCAACGTCCTGGGAAAATGATACCACGCATTCTTCATGATACGATAGAAAAACGCCTGTTTAAAGGGAAGGCGGTGTTGATTTTTGGACCGAGGCAAAGCGGAAAATCCACGCTTGTCGAGTCCTTGCTCAAAGACAAGGACCACTTCTATTTCAACGGGGACGAATCCGATGCAAGGGAAGCGCTGACCAATACGACATCGACCAGGTTGAAAGCCTACATCGGGAACAAAAAGATCGTCTTCATCGACGAAGCACAGAGAATCCCCAATATAGGGCTGACGCTGAAGCTTTTTACGGACCAAATAAAAAACGTCCAGGTAATCGCGACCGGGTCGTCGACTTTTGAGCTTTCCAGTCAGGTCAACGAGCCGTTGACAGGACGCAAGTACGAATTCATGCTTTTTCCGCTGAGTTTCGCTGAAATGGTGCAATACCATGGCCTGTTGACGGAAAAGCGTTTGATCGAGCACCGGCTTCGCTATGGTTATTATCCTGAAATCCTCACCAAGACGGGGGAAGAAAAGGAGCTGCTGAAGCTACTGGCCGATAGCTATCTTTACAAGGACCTCCTGATGCTGGAACAAATAAAAAAGCCTATCCTGCTGGAGAAGCTGCTCAAGGCGTTGGCCTATCAGGTTGGGAGTGAAGTCAACTACACAGAACTCGGCCAGACGTTGCACACCGATTACAAAACCGTCGAGCGCTATATTGATTTACTGGAAAAAACTTTCGTTGTCTTTCGGCTACCTGCCTTTAGCCGCAATGGCCGGAATGAAATAAAGAGGGGCAGAAAGGTGTATTTCTATGATTGCGGAATCCGAAACGCGGTCATTGGAAATTTCAGCCCGCTTAGCTCCCGGGCCGACGTTGGGGCGATGTGGGAGAATTTTGTCATTGCCGAACGGGTAAAAAGCCTTATGTATCAAGGCAAGGATGTCATGCAGTACTTTTGGCGCACAACGCTGCAGCAGGAAATAGACTTGATCGAGGATAATGAAGGCATCCTTTCGGCTTTTGAAATCAAATGGAACCCCAAGGCGCGCGTCAGGTTTTCCCAAACGTTCACCGGAAATTATCCGGGCACCATTACCTCGATCATTTCTCCCGCGAATATCGAAGACTTTCTTTTGGAGCCGCGGGATCCGGATTGATGGATTCCAAAGAAAAAGCAGCTACCCGTGAATGGCATAGCTGCTTTTTTGCAAACAGGCGGTGACGCTATTTCAATCCATACTTATACTTATACCTCTCATACAGCTGCGTCCCCTTATTCGCCAGGTTGATCTGGCGCCCTTGGATAAACGCGTAAGTAACAATGGAAGTCCGCATGTCGAGAAGGTCTCCTTCGGAGATCACGATATTCGCATCCTTTCCGACTTCCAAAGAGCCCGTCCGGTCCGCGATACCGAGGATCTGGGCGGTGGACAAGGTAATGGCCTGGAGAGCCTGCTCTTTTGAGAGCCCATAGGCGGCGGCGACGCCGGCGTTGAAGGGCAGGTTGCGGTAGCGGGTCTCGTCGTGGCGGTCGTTCAGGGCGAAGAGCACGCCGGCTTTCTGCAGGACGGAGGGCGTTTTGAACGGCTGATCGATGTCGTCGTCTTCGGTGGCGGGGAGGGAGTGCTCCTGGTCGAGGATGACGGCGATGTGGTTTTGGGCCAGCAGGTCGGCGATCTGGAAGCATTCGCTGGCGCCGACGAGGACGACGCTAAAGCCGAATTCGTGGGCGAAGTCGATGGCGATCAGCATTTGCTTTACCTGTTCGCAGTGTATGAAGAGCTTCTGGGAGCCATTGAAAAGCCCCTTGACCGACTCGAACTTGATGTTGGTGTGGGTGTGGGTGGCCTCGGCCAGGTAGGCCTTGGCTTCGCGGAAGAAGCGCTTGAGCTCTTCTACCTTTTGTAGGGACGCGGTGGTGGGGTCTTCGCCGGCTTCGGGGCGGGCAAAGCCGCCGCCTCCGCCAAAGCGCCGGGGACGGCTGATAAAGGAGGGCATGTTCATGTGGATGCCCTGATCGGGTTTATAGGCTGCGTCCTCGTAGTTCCAGGCGTCGAGCTGGACAACGCTGGAGGAGCCGCTGATGGAGCCGCCTTCGGGGGTGACGCCGGCCAGGAGGATACCGTTGGAGCGGTCGACGTTGGTGATGTTGGAGGCGGTGTTGTACGCGACGATGGCGCGGACGTCGGGATTCAGGTCGCCGATTTCTTCGTAGTCGTTGCTGCCGCGGACGCCTTCGGCGATTTCTTTGAGGCCGAGGTCGGTTACGGGAAGGATGAGACCGGGGTAGACCTGTTTGCCTTTGGCGTCGATGACCTGGTCACCGGAGCCGGGCGTTATGTTCTGACCTACCTGGACGATTTTGCCGTTGTCGATTTCGATGCTCGTGTTTTCCAGCACCTGGCCGTTACCGACGTGGACCGTGCCGCCGCTGATAAATATCTTTCCCTTTTCGGCGGCGGCGGGGTAGATGTCTGCCTGTCCGAACGCGGAGGTACCGGAGCAGAGGAGAGCCGCAAGAGCGATGTATGATAAACGCATAGTAATGTCTTTGGAATAAAAGATTAATTGCTGCCGGAGGCAGTTGCCGCGCCCCCGCCGGTAACGTCTTCATCCTGGAGGTCCAGGGTAATCAGCCCGTCATTGTGTTCCGCATGATCCCCGCAGCTCAGCAGCACCTGGTAAGAGGGCCGCGGCCTGCGGAAACCACCGCCGGCGGGGCCGCCGCCTTCGCTCCCACCCATGGCTTTTTCGGCCAGGATCTTGGCGATGAGACGGGTGCGCTCGGATTGGATGTCCTTGCGCAGCTGCATGTCGCGGTCCATGTCATAATAGACGGTCCCGTCCACGATCGTTACCTGGGGTTTGGCATAAACGCTCAGCGGGTTATCGGTCCAAAGGACGACGTCCGCGTCCTTGCCGACCTTGATGCTGCCGGTACGATCCTGGACGTGGAGCGCAGTGGCCGGGTTGAGGCTTACCATTTTGAAGGCGTCTTCCTCGCTCATACCGCCGTACTTTATGGACTTGGCGGCTTCCTGGTTGAGGTGTCGGGCCTGTTCGGCGTCGTCGGAGTTGATACAGACGTTGAGCCCAACCTGGTGCATCAGCGAAGCGTTGTAGGCGATGGCGTCCTGGACTTCCATTTTATACGCCCACCAGTCGGAGAAGGTGGAGACGTTGGCGCCATGGGCTTTCATCTTGTCGGCCACCTTGTACCCTTCGAGGATGTGGGTGAACGTATTGACGCGGAACCCGAAGTGCTCGGCCACGCGCATCAACGAGGTGATTTCGCTTTGCACATAGGAGTGGCAGGTGATAAAGCGCTTGTGGTTCATGATTTCCACCAGGGCATCGAGCTCGAGGTCGCGGCGGACGTTTTTGCCGTCGGGTCCTTTTAGCGCCTTCTCGTAGTCCGTGGCCCTGGTAAAGGCGTCGACAAAAACCTGGTCGACCCCCATACGCGTGTCGGGGAAGCGGTTATTGCTTTGGGAGGTGGTGCGTTTAACGTTTTCGCCCAGGGCGAATTTGATAAAGGGATCGGCGCCCTTGAACTTCAGCGCGGTGTCGCAGACGCCCCAGCGAAGCTTGATGAGCTGCGTCTGGCCGCCGATGCTGTTGGCGGAGCCGTGGAGGATATGGGAGGACGTCACGCCCCCGGCCAGTTGCCGGTAGATGTTGATGTCGTCGGGGTTGAGGTTGTCCTGTATGCGGACCTCGGAGGTCACGCTTTGCGCGCCTTCGTTGATGGACGCGGCGGCGATGTGGGAGTGCTCGTCGATGATGCCGGGCGTGAGCTGTTTGCCGGTGCCGTCGATGACGCGGGCGCCCTGGGGCGCGCTCAGGTTTTTGCCGATGGAGGCGATCTTACCGTTCTGGATCAGCACGTCGGTGTTCTCCAGGCGGCCTTCGGATTCGTTGGTCCAGACGCGCGCGTTTTTGATGAGGATGGTTTCTTGTTGGGGAAGGGCATCCCAGCCGTAGCCGTCGAGCGGATAGGTTAGTTTGCCGAGGCGTAACGGCATTTGGCGGCGCGTAGAATCGGTCGGCGTACCGCGGACAGACAGTACCGCCGTCCAGGTGACGACGTTCCCCGCGGTATCGGTCCCGCTCCCCGTCCAAACACTGTCTGTGGCCACGCCGCTGAGCCGAAATCCCGTCCGGGCGCGGCGGCCCAGCGACCAGTTCAAGCTGACGAGCTTCCCACCGTAAACTAGCTTGGCGGCAGACGTATCGCCGTGGATGATGCTGGCGGAATTAGCGCTCTTTACGGAAAGCGTAAAGGACTGACTCCCGCCCGAGGCGTCTTTCAACGTCAGCGCATAGGTACCGGCGATATTGCTCCAGTCGGACATCTTCACGTCATAGCTGATACCTTGTACCCAGTTTTGCAGGATGTTGGTGGTAGCGCCAAAAACCGGTCCCGACGTGATGATGAAGTTGGCCAGCTTGCCGTTGTCCAGGCTGCCGACCTTGTCATACACGCCCAGCAGCGTGGCGGGCTCCCTGGTAAGGGCCTCGAGGGCCTTTGCCTCGGTTAGTCCGTATTGTATGGCCTTGCGGAGATTGGGCAGGAAGGTTTTGACGTCCCGGAGGTCGGCGGCCGTCAGCGCAAACCCGATCCCGTTCTTCTCGAAGACACCGGGTTCCGATGGCGCCAGCTCCCAGTGCTTCATATCCGCCAGGGAAACGAAACGCGCGTCGGTGGGGTCGTCCACGTTCGGCGCTTCGGGGAAGTCGAGAGGCAGGATAAAGGTCGCGTGGGTAGCCTTCATTTCGGCGATGCGCTGGTATTCGTTACCCCCGGCCTTGAGGATGTATTGTACCCCGAACTCGTCTCCAATCCGGTCCGCACGGAGACAGTTCCATTTATCGGAGGCATCGAAGATCTGGGGCAGGCTTTGCTCGTCATTCCAGTATTGCAGGGTGAGGTTGACGCCTTCCGCCGTGGGGTTACCCTTGTACCACGAAGCGTCCAGGTATGTCTGGCGCAGCAGGGCGATGGAGCCCATCAGGCTGGACGGGTAGGTCTGCGTGGAGACTCCCTTGTTGAAGGAGTAGATCGCCGCCGCTTTTTCCTTGACCATATCCAGGTTTTCTTTTTCTTCCGCCAGGGTCACGACGGCCCCGGTGCCGCGGGCGATGCCGTCCTTTTGCAGGGTGAGTACCGTGCCGAAACCCTGGTCGCGGAGCCCCTTGGCCTTGGCGTCATCGACGTTGAACAGCCGGGAGGCGTCCACGTCGGTCCTGATGGCCTGGTTCCAGCCAAAAGCGCCCTTCTCGTTCGACTCGATCTGACCCGGTCCCCGGAAAAAGGCTGCGCCGACGGCTCGTGTCTCCCGTTGGGGTGCCGGAATTCCATAGTCGGAGTAGGCGTCGATAAAGGAAGGGTAGATGTATTTCCCGGTGCAGTCGATCACGACGGCGTCGGAGGGGATGGTAACCTTGCCCGTGGCGATGATCTTGCCTTTGCGGATCAGGAGCGTGGCGTCTGTAAGGGTCGTCTGCCCGTCTTTAACCAACGTCGCGTGGGTAAAGGCGTAGCACTTCTCCCGGTTGTCCGCCACCCCGTTCACCGGGAAGGTTTCCTGGGCCTCGACGGCGCAAACGGCTGCGAGACCCACCAGCGTGAGTATAGCTTTTCTCATGTCAGTAATTTATTTAATACGATGGATTAAGATAAGCATTAAAGGTTCAAGGGGCTGAAGACGTATGATGAAGAGATATAAGAACGGATGGACGGGCCGGATTAAGCTTTGGCAACCCGTATATCCTCCAGCCACTGGTCGATGATGTCATCGGACCTTTTATCGAAGCGTGGAAATGTGTAAGGAAAAACGGCAGCCTCCCGCAGCGCCCCCTCCAGCGAGAATCCAGTCTGCGAAAACGTGCAGGCAATACCGTTTTCCCGGAGATAGCCGGCCAGGTATTCCTGTTCGGTCTGACCGGGTGTGGGGACCAGGATGCTTTTTTTCCGAAGGTGAACCAGGTCCATGACGGTGGTGTACCCCGTACGGGCTACGACCCATTCCGCGGCGGACAGGACTTCTTCCAATTGATTGGCCGGGAGATGGTCGTATACGACTAATTTGCCCGTGGCGATCAGGTCGGTCATCTCCGATGAACGCCCCCCACCGCCGGGCAGTCCACGAATAAGTACCGCCCCTGGAATCAGGGGCCCCGTATTCGCCAATTGGTGCAATATTTGTTTCTCGAAGAGCGTTCTTTGAGGTTCAGGCCCGGACAGCAGGAAGACCAGCCTTATAGGCTGAAAAACTTCCCGAGGTTCGAGCCGGGAAAGCACTCCCAGGTAGTGTACCGGGATGGAAGGCAATCGTTTAGGGTGACCGAGGGACCCGGATAGGTTAGGTTCGCCGGCGGCATCAGGTACCCAGCAGGAATCGAAGCGATTGATAAACCGGTAGTTGAGCTTTTGGACGAGGGAGCCGAAGGGCGCTTTTATCCGGAGCTGGTGGGTGAGGAAGACACAGGGGAGTTCGGGACGGCTGAGTCCAAAACGGTTATCCGAGACCACGGCATCGAGGCCAAATTCCTGCGCTACCTGGCGTAGCCAGTGATTTTCGTAACGAACCGTTTGCAAAATCCGCGGGATTTGTGCCGTAATTTTGATGGCCAGCCCAAGGCGGGAAGCGGCATACCGGACCCGGTAGCCCCTTAGGGCGATGTGGGTGAGTGAAGGGAATTCCTGTTGGAGTAATTGCTGTGTCCTGCCTTCGGAGGCTATCCAGACGTCGCAGCCGCGATGGAGGAGTTGCCGGATGAGCGGAATACAGCGGGTAGCATGACCCAGTCCCCAGTCCAATGGGGCGACGAGAATGCGTAAGGGAGCCGGGTCGTGTTTTTCCACAATTATTTGGTTTATCCGGAAAAATAATTAATTTACAAACCCCTATTATGAAGACGTCGCATAAAATCCTCGCTGGCTTGATGTTGGTTGTTTGTTTGGCTTTGGTTAGTTGCAGCTCGTCGCGAAAGGGTGGTTGCGGCTGTCCCAGTAAAAAAGGTATGGTCGGATACTAAATCCATCCAGGTTATGAAAAATAAGAGAGACTTGCTATTGCTCTTTAAACATGATTATGTGAACCAGCGTTCGCTGGACCTGGAATTGGAGCGCTTGTACGAATTGCTCTATGACATCCATTCGTACGAGAAGAGCCTGGTCCAGGCATACGAAGTGATCGATATGAATCGCTATAAGATGCTGCACAAGCCCCATCAGATCCTGAAGGTGATGAACCGCGGGGATTTGAAGCCATTCATCTTCCTGAGCGCCAAGAACTAGCCAAGGTCGCTTTTTACAGGTACTTGTCTCCTTTCTTGCGTTTAACCTCCGCGACGAATTCCTTTATCTCCTGCTCCTTTTCTTTCCTACAGATCAGCAACACGTCGTGCGTATCCACCACGATGAAGTCGTCCAATCCCTGTAACAGGACCAGCTTTTTGTCATCGGCCTGTACCACGCAATGGGTGGAATCGATGATTACCACATTGTTACCGACCACCGCGTTCGCCAGGTAGTCCTTTTCCAGGTTCTCATAAGCACTGTTCCAGGTACCGAGGTCGCTCCAGCCAAAGGACGAAGGAATCACATAAACGTTATCCGCTTTTTCCATGATGCCATAGTCGATGGACACGCTGGTGCATTGGGGATAGATGCGCTCGATGGCCGCCTCTTCACCCGGAGTATTGAACTCGCCGATTTCCGAATGAAAAAGCTCGTGCATTTCGGGCAGGTACCTCTCAAAGGCCGAGATGATGTTTCGGACCTTCCATACGAAGATCCCCGCGTTCCACAGGAAGTCGCCGCTGGCCAGGAAGGTCCTGGCCAGGTCGAGGTTGGGCTTCTCGGTGAACGTCCGGACCTTGTAGATATCTTCGGCCGCGGCGAGGATGTCATGCTGGATATAACCGTAACCGGTATTGGGGTAGGTGGGTTTTATACCGAGGGTAACAAAGGCGTTCAGGTGGTCTACAAAATCCAGGGCGCGCATACAGACCCGTTGGAAGTTGTCCTCGTCCTTGATCAGGTGATCCGCGGGGGCGCAGATCAGCTTGGCGTCGGGATTTTTTAACAGGAGCTTATAGGAAGCATAGGCGATACACGGCGCCGTGTTTTTCCGGGACGGCTCGTAGAGGATATTCTCCGGCGATGCCTGGGGCAGCTGCTTTTTCACGATGTCCCCATACTCCTTGGTCGTAACGATATAGATATTTTCCTTGGGGATGAATTTGGCGAAACGGTGGAAGGTACTTTGTATCAGCGTTTGACCCTCGTTGAGTATGTCCAGGAATTGCTTGGGGAAGCTGGTCCTGCTTTTTGGCCAAAACCGGCTGCCGATACCGCCTGCCATGATCACGACGTAATACTGGTTGTTCATTTTAACGTTTATTTATATTAGTCCTTCCCGAACGAGGTCATGTAATTGTAGCACGCCAAGGTAACGGTTATTGTCATCCGTGACGATCAATTGAGAAATATCGAAGTTCCGCATCCTGTCCAGGGCCTCCACCGCCAACGCATCCGGTCCGATGGTCTTGGGCGCGCCCGTCATGATGTCTTTGGCGAGAACGCCCTCCAGGGAGGCCGTATGCTCCAGCATTCGCCGAAGATCGCCATCCGTAATCACGCCGGCGAGTATGTCTTCGCCTTCCAGCACCGCGGTTACCCCCAGCCGTTTTTGCGAGATCTCCAGTATCACTTCCTTGAGCGAGCTGTCCGGTCGCACCAGGGGCCGCTCGTTTTGGCCGTACAGATCCGAAACGCGCAGGTACAATTTTTTGCCCAATGTACCCCCAGGATGGAACTTAGCAAAATCCTCGCCGGTAAAACCCCTTAATTCCATGAGGCAGACCGCGATCGCATCCCCCATAACAAGCTGGGCGGTAGTGCTGGTAGTGGGGGCGAGGTTATTAGGGCAGGCTTCCTGGTCCACGGTGGTATCGAGCACCAGGTTGGATTGCAGGGCCAGGTAAGATTCCCGGTTACCCACCATGCCGATGAGCGTGTTTCCGAAATTCTTGATGAGCGGCACGAGCCATTTGATCTCCGGCGAATTCCCGCTCTTGCTGATGAGCATGACGATGTCGTCGGCTTGTACCATGCCGAGATCGCCGTGTATGGCGTCGCCGGCGTGTAGAAAAATAGCCGGTGTTCCTGTAGAGTTTAGCGTAGCGACGATCTTTTGCGCAATCAGGGCGCTTTTGCCCACACCGCTGATGACCAGCCGGCCTTTTTGGTGGTACAGGGCCGTTACCACGCGTTCAAAATCATCGTCCAGCAATGCCCCGAGGCCACGGATCGCTTCCGATTCCAGCCCGATGGTTCTTAATGCGATCTCCCGAATGGTGTCTTTGCTCATTGTATAAGTGGCACAAAAATATTATATTCAGCTGGAAAGTGCCCCTTTTTCACTAACTTCGTTGCCCTTTATAAACGGCTTGCCCATTTGTAGACCTCTACTACCAGAATATTTTCTGCCTCAACCGCTACCGCTACCGAACACCTGAAAGAAGTTGTTTTGAAAACCGAAGTGAAGGAAGAATTATGGCAACAACAAAAAGAAAGGGATCGGCTACCAGGACCTCCGTCAAACCGACAAATGGATATCTAAAAACGGCCCTACAAGAGCATTTTGGATTCAGCCAGTTCAAAGGAAACCAGGAAGCCATCATCACCAGCCTTTTAGCAGGCCGGGACACCTTTGTCATCAAGCCCACCGGCGGTGGCAAAAGCCTTTGTTATCAACTCCCCGCATTACTCAGCGAGGGCGTGGCGATCATAGTATCCCCCCTTATCGCGCTGATGAAGAACCAGGTCGACCTCGTCCGCGGCTATAGCTCCAAGGACGACGTGGCCCACTTCCTCAATTCTTCTTTGAGCAAAGCCCAGCAGAAAGTCGTCATGAGCGACCTGACGGAAGGCAAGACCAAGATGCTGTACGTCGCGCCGGAGACGCTTACCAAACAGGAAAACCTCGACTTTTTCGCGGAGCTCCCCATTTCCTTTTTCGCGGTGGATGAAGCCCACTGTATATCGGAATGGGGTCACGACTTCCGCCCCGAATACCGCCGCCTCCGCGAAATGATGGACCGCATCAACGAAACGGTGCCCGTCATCGCGCTTACGGCCACGGCAACGCCCAAAGTGCAAAGCGACATTATAAAGAACCTCGGGCTCCGGAACCCCGCCATTTTCATGTCTTCGTTCAACCGGCCGAACCTCTACTACGAGATCCAACCCAAGATCAAGAAAGAGCAGACGATCAAAAGCATCGTCAAGTTTATCAGCCAGAACAAGGACAAAAGCGGCATCATCTATACCCTCAACCGCAAGACCACCGAGGAGCTCGCCGACATGCTCGTCGCCAACGGCTTCAAGGCCGTAGCCTACCACGCGGGCCTGGACGCCAAGCTAAGGGCCGAACGGCAAGACCAGTTCCTCAACGAGGAAGTGCAGATCATCGTGGCGACCATCGCCTTTGGGATGGGGATCGACAAACCGGACATCCGCTATGTCATCCACTACAACATCCCCAAGTCCATCGAAAATTATTACCAGGAAACCGGCCGCGCCGGCCGTGACGGCATGGAAGGCCGTTGTATCCTGTACTATAGCCATAACGACGTACAGAAGCTGGAGCACTTCATGCGCGACAAACCCCTCAGTGAGCGGGAGGTCGGCGCGCAGCTGATCAACGAGACCGTGGCCTACGCCGAAGCCGGCGTCTGCCGCCGCAAGGTCCTGATGAGTTATTTCGGCGAAGAATATACCGAAGAGAATTGCGGCGAGTGCGACAACTGTCTCCATCCCAAGGAAAAGGTCGAAGCGGCGGACGGCGCCCTGAAGGTTCTCCGGGTCATAAAGGCCCTCGACGAGCGCTTTGCCGTCGACTACGTCTTCCACATCCTCGCCGGCCGTGCAACGCCCCAGGTGGTCATGTACCGGCACGAGCAGCTCCCGGTCTTTGGTCTCGGGAAGGACCAGGAAACCCACTACTGGAACTCCCTCATCCGTCAGCTCCTGCTGGAAGGTTACCTGGATAAGGACATCGAGGAATACGGGGTGTTGAAGCTCACCCGCCGCGGGGAGCAGTTCCTCAAGAAGCCGACGTCCTTCCAGATTATCCTGAACAACCTTTTCGAGGACGCCAACGCCGACGACGACGAGGGTAACGAAGGTCCGTCGGGCGGCCCGGCCGTCGCGGATGAGAAGTTGTTCAACATGTTGAAGGAAGTGCGTCTTGCCGAGGCCAAGAAAAAAAGCCTCCCGCCCTTTGTCATCTTCCTGGAGACGTCCCTCCAGGACATGGCCATCATGTTCCCCACCACTTTTGATGAGCTGGAAAAAATACAGGGTGTAAGTAAGGGCAAGGCCCTCCGCTACGGCAAGCCCTTTATCAGCCTGATCGCCCAATACGTCGAAGAAAACCAGATCGAGCGCCCCGACGACTTCATCGTAAAGTCCGTCGTCAACAAGAACAACAACAAGGTCTATATTATCCAGCAGACCGACAAGCGCATTGCCCTGGAAACCATCGCCAAGAACAAGGACCTCCGTCTCGACGCCCTGCTCGAGGAAATGGAAACCATCGCCGCCAGCGGTACCAAGCTCAAGCTCGACTACGCCATCGACGAGATGCTCGACGAAGACGAGCAGGATGAGATCATCGAGTACTTCAAGGGTTGCGAAACGTCCTCTTTGCAGGTTGCGCAGGAGGAGCTGGCCGATTCCAATTATACGTGGGAGCAGCTGAAGCTGATGCGGATAAAGTTCCTGTGCGAGTACGGGAACTAGCGATCCGCCGGCGGTTTGTCCCTGGAATTCGGCGATTTGTCAAGTGCCCCTGTCCTTAGCGGGGCCCTGGACCTATATTTAGGCATGCGACTTCTTTTCCTACTCCTGTCCATAACCTTCATAACCGGCTCCGGATCGGCACAAACTTACAGACAACTGCGCGACAGCGCGGCCCATGCCAGGGACCGCAAGGCCTATGACAGCGCCTTTGTCCTGCTATCCCGGGGCGTCTCGATTGCGCGCCAACCCTACCACGACGACCTGTACGCCGCCGCCGCGCTGGCGGTGCTGTCGCACCAGCCGTTCGATACCGCGGCCGCGTACCTGCGCCGCCTCATCCGTGAGGGCGAATGGGCGATGATTACCGGGGATGCCTCCGCGGACCAGGACCTGGCGCCGATGAGGAACAGCCCCATTTGGGGGGAGCTCACCGAGGAGGCCATGAAGGCAAACGTCGTCAACGACCTGGCTGTCCGGAACGCCATATTTCATACCATCCGGTTTCAGGACAGCCTGCTGGCCCTGGGCTATCCCGATACAACCGCTGCCGATCTTTACCAGGCACTTCGCCATTACAATCGTTTCCCTGCTTTATCGCCGGGGGCCATGTTGCCGTTTGCCGTAAGCGTCAACGACAGCGTACAAGGTTATTTTTCGGTGTTGCTGCCGCCCGCTTACGACCCCGTGCGCCCGACACCCGTGGTGGTGGTCTTGCACGGCGCGGTATTCGACAACCTCGGGCTCCCGGCTCCGCTCGACCTGCAACAACACGCCGCCGACGATACGGCTGGCTTCAACCGTTTCATAACCAGGCTGGGTAGCGCTGCAGGCGCCATCATGGTATTTCCCCACGCGAACTATGCATTTAACTGGATGTACCCGGAATCGGGCTTTGGGATGATCCCGCGCATTGTCTCCCTGCTCAAGCGTCTTTGCAATGTCGATGACAACCGCGTGTATTTATACGGGCACTCCAATGGCGCTACCGGCGTCATTTCATACCTGCTGAAGGCGCCCAGCCCTTATGCCGGGTTCTGCGGATTCAATTCCAACCCGCGCGTCGCCACCGGTGGCACCTTCATTTTGAATGCCCTGGACCGGAGTTACTACAACGTCTCCACAGACAAGGACTACTACTTCCCGTTGCCCGGGCACGACACCCTTTCCCGCATCACCCGGTCGCTGGGCATCGACTGGCAAAACCATGTCTATCCCGGCTTTCCGCATTGGTTTCCCGATTTCGACGAGTCGGCGCCCGCGTTCGCCGCCATGTTCGCCGATATCTCCCATCGTACCCGCGATCCGTTCCATCCCTCCCTTTACTGGGAATGCGACGACGTTACCCACGGTCGTTGCGACTGGTTACGGATCGATCGCCTCGACACCCTCACGGCCGCAGCAGCCTGGCAGCGTCGTATCAACTTCACGGCCGCCCATTGGTTGCAACACCCGGACTCAGCCGCCCCTGCCTTCAAATTCCCGCGCTTGTCGGGCGCCGTAAGGGCCCGGTATGCGTCGAACCGCTTTTCCCTGGAGACGTCCCGCGTCGGACGCATCACATTATTCATCTCCCCGTCGATGGTAGACCTGTCCCGCCCGGTCGTCATCACCGTTAACGGCCGGGAGGTGTTTCGAAAGTTCGTTGGATACGACCGGGGAGTGATGATCCATGAGTTCGGGACGACCTTCGACCGGACAGCGGTTTGGGTAAACGCGGTTGCGATAGACCTGTAAACGTTTGCCCCGCGGAGTGCACTTTTTTTGGCCATTTTTAAAAAAGGCCTATCTTTGCCGTCCCTTACAGGCGCCCGGGCGTTCCCGGTTTTTTGGTGCGGTAGCTCAGTCGGTAGAGCAAAGGACTGAAAATCCTTGTGTCGGCGGTTCGATCCCGCCCCACACCAC